>NZ_JAPVZO010000006.1:0-83701 GCF_041432445.1 Streptococcus sp. 27098_8_69
AGCAAGCACATCAGCTAGCCAGTCAGCATCGACAAGTGCGAGCCAATCAGCCAGCACATCAGCAAGCCAAAGTGCTTCAACAAGCGCCAGTCAATCCGCAAGCACGTCAGCTAGCCAGTCAGCATCAACAAGCGCCAGTCAATCCGCAAGCACGTCAGCTAGCCAGTCAGCGTCAACCAGTGCGAGCCAATCAGCAAGCACGTCAGCAAGCCAGTCAGCATCGACAAGTGCGAGCCAATCAGCAAGCACAAGTGCATCTGAATCAGCGTCAACCAGTGCGAGTCAATCAGCCAGCACAAGCGCTTCAGAATCAGCATCAACCAGTGCGTCAGAATCAGCATCAACGTCTGCTTCTGAGTCCGCAAGTACATCAGCTTCAGAATCAGCAAGCATAAGCGCATCTATGATTCATTCGACTAGTCAAGCTCCTCAAACTGATACAACTAAGACACGTAAGCAACTTCCAAATACTGGAACAGCAACTTCGGCTACAAATCTGCTCCTAGGAGCTGTAGCAGGTCTAACAGGATTAGGATTAGTAGCTAAACGTCGTAAGCGTGATGATGAAGAATAAGCTTTCTAACTAATCAGTAATTTGATTATTCTGATCAAAAAATCTGAAAGTTCAGATTGAAGACAAAGGAGTCTGGGACAATAGTCCGTATCTCCTAAAAAAGCAACGGTTTTTGCCGTTGCTTTTTTACATGTTTAGTAACCGCCCCATAACAGAGTACCTAGCCAACTTTCCATTCCTCCGGTATACTGTTAGTAGAAAAAACAGTACTGGAGGTTATTTTAATGTCACACCTTATTGTCCCTTTGGAAACACCCCAATCTCGCCGTTTTGATAAGAAAAAGAAGAATAAGATGATTTTTCGTTGTCAGTTAAAAGAGCTTGATTTTTCCATCTATTGTAACCGTCCCATAATGATCTATAGTTGTATTCGCATTTTTCCTGTACGATTATAGCTTATGGTAAACAAGGCTTTAAGACATCTTTTTGCTTGTGGATTAATATCCTTGAAAAAATGAAACTTCAATGGCATGACTTTAAATCGTGTATGATCATATTTCCAATTTGCTAATTGTATGTAAATTTATTAATTATCAATTTTTGGATAGCATTGATATTTTTATGTAAGTTGCTTTTATTATAAGGCTATTTGTGGTAAGATGTACATAATAACAGAATGCTATATAGTATCTCTATATTAATGGTAAATAACATTAAATTTGTATAAAAGTTTTAGTTAGATGACAAGTTATTCATATTGTAGGCACACTGATAGATATAGTCAATTTAGTTGGAGGGGGAAGTTTTAATTGCTATCTGGAAAATTCTGCATGTTTTCACATAAAAATAAGCAACATCAGCGCTTTTTTCAACTTTTACCTGATGGTCAAATCAAGGATATTGGTGGAACCGGTCATGATAATGAGCGGTTTTGGCATATGCAGGAGAAAAAACTTCAACTATTTTCTAGCTCGAAAGAGTTGACGGCAGTTTTTGACTGTTGTTATGAGGAAGTCGGCTATTCTTATTGGGAAGGTTTGCATCAGGAAACGATTCCTCTGGAAATTCGTGTCTATAATTCGCGTTCGGATCTGTTTGATTACCTGACGAAATTTACTAGTCGCTATTTGATTGACTACGGGGCCTTAACAGTGGGCAATCATACTTATGGTATTCCTCAATTAGTTGACTATGACCATGGAGGCTAGGTCATTATTGGTGATTATTGTTCTATTGGACAAAATGTTCAATTTGTAACAGCAAATCATGATGTGGAATTGATTACCACTTATCCATTTAAGAGTTTGGAGTTATTTTACACAGATAAGACCCTGGATATGACGGATGACCATATCTTAAAGAATCCCACTCGTGTTGGGAATGATGTTTGGATTGGAAACAATGTTCAAATCATGGCAGGGGTAACTATTGGAGATGGAGCAGTGATAGCAACAGGTGCTGTAGTAACCAAGGATGTGGAACCCTATGCTATTGTTGGAGGAAATCCTGCTAAGCTTATTCGTTATCGCATAGCAGATCCTACTTTCCGTGAACAGATGTTAGAAATTGCGTGGTGGAATTGGCCGGAAGACATTATTTCTGAACGATTGGATAAAATCATGAGTAAGGATATATCAGGATTTATAAAAGAATACTTACCAAATGCTGGGAAAGTTAAACATGATTGATCTGTTCTCAGAAATATTAGAATTGATTTAGAATGTATCTTAAAGAAATGTGTATTGAAATCGACTTTGTTTTTTATATATTGCATCAGAAAAGGAGTATATGATTAAAATGATGGAAAAAATAAGTGTTATTGTTCCTGTTTACATGTCAGAACTATATCTTGAAAAATGCTTGGATAGTATCGTTCAACAAACCTATCAAAATCTTGAAATTATTTTGATTAATGATGGCTCAACAGATGGTTCAGCAGCAATTTGTCAACGTTATCAAAAGCAAGATGCACGTGTTAAAGTCTATCATAAAAAAATGGGGGAGTTTCTTCTAGCCGCAATCGTGCCTTGGAAGTTGTAACTGGGGATTATATCGTTTTTGTAGATAATGATGACTGGTTGGAGTTGGATCATATCCAAAATCTTTATGATTTATTGAAAAAAACAGATGCAGATATTGCAATCGGAAACTTTACTCAATTTTTGGATGATCAAGCTAGTTTTTTGATTCATGTAGGAGCAGATGATTATTTTGAGAAGACTTATACGCCATTCGAATGGTTTAACCATCAATATGATAGTAAGTATAATTTCAGTCAATGCTTCACAGTTCCGTGGGCGAAGTTATACAAGACAGAGCTATTTAAAGATATTGTATATCCAACAGATAAAAGTGTAGAGGATGATTACACAACTTATAAAGTTTATCTTCAGGCAGATAAAATTGCTTTTATGAATAAGGCTATTTATATCCATAGAAAACGTTCTACAAGTGTTACAAGGACAGTCAATCTTGCAGATGTATATCCCTTAAAGAGTATTGAAGAACGTATGACTATTCTCCAATTAATTGGAGCTCCTCAGGAGTTATTAGATAGAGAAATTCAAGCTTATAAATGGCGGTTATCTATTCATGAAGAAGAAACTCTTAAACATGGGGACGTGGAATCTTATCAACAAATTTTGGTCAAAAAAGCAATTGCAGTTAAATATTTTGAAGGTTAGTCAAACACATTTTATAAATTGATTTTTCTCTATTTTTAGATAGAAAAAGTGACCTATACTCAAAAATTAGAATGTTATCTCGTTTTTGATGTAGGTTGCTTTTTACGTTTATCAGATAGCTATTCTAATACTCAATTGTTTTCAAAAAACAACCTCGTCCATTGTCTGCTGACAGTGGACTTTAAAATACTTTTTTCCAGTCCTTGAATAACTTCTTGAAGCTTATCAATGACAGATTCCAATGTTTGGAAAGCCTTATTTTTAAAACCTCGTTTTTGAATTTCTTTCCAGACTTGTTCAATAGGGTTCATTTCTGGTGCGTAAGGTGGGATATAGTCGCTTAGTTTATAAAATACATGTTATAATAAAGTTATGGCATATAGTACAGATTTTAGACAAGGAGCATTAGATTACATCAAAGAGGGACACAGCCATGTCGAGGCAGCCAAAGTTTTTGATGTTGGCGTTAGAACTCTCTTTACTTGGGAAAAGAAATTACGTGAACAAGGGCACTTAGAACGGAAAAAGCGAGTCGCCAAAAGCCGAAAAATTCCTTTGGAGGAGTTGAAGACCTCTGTAGAGGCTCATCCAGATGCTTTTTTACGGGAAATTGCGGCACATTTTGATTGTGCTGTTCCTTCAGTATGGGCAGCTTTAAAGCAGATCAATGTCACTTTAAAAAAAGACGACTAGCTTTAAGGAACAAGATCCAGAGAAAGTCGCTGAATTTCTTGATATTTTGGATAACCTAAAAGATTTACCAGTTGTATATATTGACGAAACAGGAATCGATCGCTACCTCTATCGTCCTCATGCACGGGCTCCTAGAGGAGAGAAAGTCTATGAAAAGATTAGTGGACGGCGTTTTGAGCGGGCTTCAATTGTTGCAGGACAAGTAGACGGAGAGTTTATAGCTCCTATGATTTACAAGGAGAGCATGACGAGTGACTTCTTTGTGGAGTGGTTCAAAACACAACTCCTGCCTGCTTTAAAGACACCTCATGTCATTGTCATGGACAATGCTAGTTCTCATCCCAAGAAGATTTTGGATGAACTTTGTATCCAAGATAAATACTTTTTCTTACCTCTACCACCTTATTCACCAGATTTGAATCCCATTGAGCAAGCTTGGGCTGTCTTGAAAAAGAAAGTGACAGATTTATTAAGGGAAGTCCCCAATATCTTTGAATCATTAGAGTGCTTTTTAAAACTAAATGACTATAACTCTTTTCTTTTGAGCGAAAATAAATAATCTGTAGACGTTTATGATATTTGGCGTACGATGAATCTCTTAGGAGTTGTTCAATTTTTTGTATTTCTTCATTTGTAAGTTTCATAACTACTATTATAAGATGTTTTTTTGATTTTAGTATAGTATAAAATAATAAGGTTATTTACATCGATAGATTCCTAAAATATACTTGAGATGAATTATAGTGAGTTGAATCTGGAATAGCACACCACAGTTACTAAAATATTTTTATAAAGTGATTTAAATTTCCTAATTATTTTGTTCGGTTTTTAATTCATTTCACTGTAAAAATTTATCTTTAGGATTGATTATTCGAAAATGTTATCATATAATTACAGCGAGATTACAATATTGAATTTATTAAGCTATTTTACTTTTGTTTTTGTTTTTGTATAATTATTTAATTTGGAAAGTAATTATAATTTAACACTGTATGAGCGATACTGTCAATGAAATAAATATATTTTTGAAATTGAAATTCCTTAATAGCTCAAAAAATAGCAAAAAAAAAATGTTATAATAGTAGGAAAGGAGAGCGACTACATGACTGAAAAAATTACTGTAATTGTACCCGTTTATAATGTTGAAAATTATCTAGAAAAATGTTTGGATAGTTTAATAAACCAAACTTATAAAAATCTTGAAATTATCGTTATCAATGATGGCTCTACAGATAATTCGGGCACAATTTGTCAAGAGTACGCACAAAAAGATAATCGAATTGTCTATATTGAAAAAGAAAATGGTGGTCAAGCGGAAGCAAGAAATATGGGCTTGGATCGAGTGACTGGATCTTATGTGAGCTTTGTTGATTCGGATGATTGGGTTGAGTTAGATTATGTAGAAACCCTATATAAAAAAATAACGGAGTATCAGGCTGATATTGCGGTTGGAAATTATTGTAAGTTTAATGAGTCTGATTCAAATTTCTATTTTCATATATCTGGAAATTATTTTGAGAAACTTTATGACAATGTCTCTATAGTGGATTGTTTAAATGATTCTAATAGATTATTAAATTCAGCATTGATAGTTGCTTGGGGAAAAATTTATAGAAAAGAAATTATTTCTAATTTTCGTTTTCCGGTAGGAATAGTGACTGAAGATACAGTATTTAATTTGAAAATATTATTAGCTTCTAAAAGTATTGTTTATATTAATAAAGCTGCTTATATCTACAGAGTTAGGAGTGGAAGTATTTCAAATACTTGGGATGAAAAATGGATTAGAGATTGCATATACGCTATAGAAGATAGATTGGCATTGTTATCAACATTAGGTTATCCAATGTCAGAACATATACATGCTTATAAATTTATTTTAAATCATATAACTTCTGAAAGTAAGAACAGAGGAATATCAGAATCTCATGTGTTAGATCAGATAAAAGAGAAGAAGATGTTATTAGATTTACTTCAGACTCAAAATCAGGAATTTAAGAAAGCTATTGTCCTCGCAGCTAACTATGCCTATGTTGAGCAGGTCATGACGACTATTAAATCTATTTGCTATCATAATCGCTCAATTCGTTTCTATTTGATTAATAGTGATTTTCCAAATGAGTGGATTAAGCAATTAAATAAGCGATTAGAAGTATATAATTCAGAGATTATCAATTGTCGGGTAACTTCTGAGCAAATTTCGCGTTATAAAACAGATATTAGTTACACAGTATTTTTGCGTTATTTTGTATCTGACTTTGTGAAAGAAGATAAGGCTCTCTATTTAGACTGCGACTTGGTAGTAACTAAAAATCTGGATAACTTGTTTGAAACAGATTTGCAAGACTATCCATTAGCAGCTGTTCGAGATTATGGAGGAAGAGTATACTATGGTAGGGAAATGTTCAATGCGGGTGTTTTACTAATCAACAATCGTTTGTGGAAACAAGAAAATATGTCCCAACGCTTGATAGATTTGACAAATGAGTGGCATGATAAGGTGGATCAAGCAGATCAAAGTATTTTAAATATGCTCTTTGAAAATAGATGGCTAGAGATGGAATTTGACAATAACCATGTTGTGATTCATAAGCAATTCACAGATTATGAGTTACCAGCAGGTCAAGATTATCCTGGGATTATCCACTATCTCTCACATAGAAAACCGTGGTTTGATTTAGCTGCGCAGACCTATCGTGATGTTTGGTGGTATTATCATAGTCTCGAATGGACAGAGTTAGGAAAAAATCATCATTTACATCCATTACAAAAATCACATATCTATCCTATCAGAGAACCGCTTACTTGTTTAATTTATACGTCTTCAGATCAGATTGAACAAATTGAGACATTGATTCAATCTTTGCCTAATATTCAATTTAAGATTGCGGCTAGAGTGATGGTCAGTGATCGTTTGAAACAATTGTTGGTCTATCCAAATGTAACTGTTTATGCTGGAATTAATTATTTAGCAGAACTAGATCAAGAATTAATTGAGACTAGTCAGGTACTTTTAGATATTAATCATGGTGAAAAAACAGAGGAAATGTTAGATCAATTTTCAGAAAGAGGAAAGTTGATTTTAGCTTTTGAGAATACAAAATATCGTGAAGTTGGACAGATAACCTACAAAGTAGAACAAGTTCAAGAAATGATTGAAAAATTAAGAGAAGTGGAAGAAAAACATGAATTTTAAAGATTCTGTAAAGTTATTAGGAGATTTTCATCATATAGAGATTTCCCCCACCAGTACTATTGAATTAGGAACAGATGTTACATTTCGTTCATTTGTAAGTTTAGAAGTAGCTAATAATGCTAAATTAACACTAGGAAATAGGGTTTTCTTTAATGACCATTGTACGATTCGTTGTGGCAAAGAAATTGAAATTGGTAAGGATACCATGTTTGGAGATGGGGTAAGGATTTTTGACCATAATCATAAATACTCAAATTACCATATCGAAAAAATTCAATTTACTGCTGATAAAATAACGATAGGAAAAAATTGCTGGATTGGAACCAATGTTGTCATTTTAAAAGGGGTGACGATTGGAGATAATGTCATTATTGGAGCAAATGCCCTAATTTATAAAGATATACCAGCTAATTCTATCGTTACTTCTCAGGAGGATTTAAAAATCATTCCTAGGAAACAACACCAATTTCATGTTTTTACTTTAACAGCTTCAGACACTTTAGAAAACCTAGACTATCTTGTTCAGAATCTTCCAGAGGTAGCTTTCCATATAGCAGCTAAAACAAATATTTCGGATTATCTTGAAAGTTTCAATCGTTATGAGAACGTGAATATATACACAAATGTTCATCATGATGATATTTTTGAGGATTTGTTGAAGAAATCAGATATTTATTTAGATATTAACCATTGGGGAGAGGTGGATGGTATTGTTCATAGAGCAATAGAACAGAATAAGCCTGTTTATGCTTTTGAGAATACCAATCATGATTCAAGTGGATTTAGTAAAGTTTTTCGACAAGAAGATGCAAATGGAATGGTGACAGAGATGAAAAAATTTTTAGGAGAAGAAAAATTATAGTATGGAGAATGAATTAATCAGTATTGTAGTTCCAATTTACAACGTTGAGAATTACTTGCGAATGTGTTTGGATAGCATTCAAAATCAGACGTATCAAAATTTTGAGTGTTTATTAATCAATGATGGTTCTCCAGATAATTCAGCAGATATCTGTAGAGAATATCTTGCTAAAGATGCTCGTTTCCGTTACTTTGAAAAAGAAAATGGTGGCTCATCTTCAGCAAGAAATTTTGGGATTGAACGTTCGGAGGGGGAGTATGTTACGTTTGTAGACTCTGATGATTGGTTGGAACATGATGCTTTACAACTGTTATATGATGCATTGAAAAAAGAAAATGCGGATATTAGTATCGGACGTTATAATTGTTACGATGAATCACGTTGCCAATATTTGTTTTATGATTCTAATCCAGATGATTCTCTTGAGGTGATAGAAGGAAAAGAAATCATAGATAGAGAAGGTGTCGAAGAAATGAAAACTGGGAATTGGACTGTAGCTTATTTGAAATTATTCAAGAGAGAGTTACTACAAGATTTACCATTTCCTATAGGGAAAATGGCTGAGGATACATACTGGACATGGAAGGTACTTCTAAAAGCTTCGAAGGTGGTCTATTTAAATCGTTGTATTTACTGGTACCGTGTTGGTTTGACTGGTACTTTATCAAATACATGGAGCGAAAAGCGTATGTATGATGAAATCGAAGCTAGAGAAGAGAAAATTGCTATTTTGGCAAGTTTAGGTTATGATTTGACCAATCATATTTTAGTTTATAAAAATAGATTACAAAGAGTGATAGCGAAGTTAGAAGTACAAAATATGCAGTCTACGGAGATTTATAGAAGAATGATGGAAAAATTGTCTTTACTACCGTAGTAATAAAAAATGAGATAATACAATATGAAACTACATTTAACAAACTTATACGGTATGGCTGGTGATAGTACTGTTATTCTAGCCCAAAATGCTGTACAAAAAATAGCCAGTCAACTGGGATTTAGAGAGGTTGGCATTTATTTTTACAATATTGCTTCAGATAGCCCTTCTGAAATGAATAAGCGTCTGGATGGCATTATGGCTAGTATCTCTATTGGTGATATCTTAGTCTTTCAATCTCCTACTTGGAATGGTTTTGAATTTGATCGTGTCTTATTTGATAAGCTGAAGGATATGCAGGTGAAAATTGTTTGCTTTATTCATGACGTTGTTCCTCTCATGTTTGATAGTAACTATTATCTCATGAAAGAATACATGTATATGTATAATCTATCAGATGTTTTGATAGTTCCATCAGAGAGAATGAAAGCACGCTTGATGGAAGAAGGCTTGACAACTAAGAAAATCCTCGTTCAAGGGATGTGGGACCATCCTCATGATTTATCCTTATACACTCCAGCTTTAAAAAAAGAACTCTTTTTTGCTGGAAGTTTAGAGCGTTTTCCAGACTTACAAAATTGGTCTCAAGATACGCCTTTAAGAGTATTTTCAAATAAAGGGGAGGCTAGTTCTAGTGCTAGAAATCTTAGTATTGAAGGATGGAAAAAAGATGAGGAACTGTTGCTAGAATTATCAAAAGGTGGATTTGGTCTTGTCTGGGGAACTCATCAAAATGATGGAGAAAGTAACCAATATTACACCCTGAATATATCTCATAAGGTTAGCACCTATCTGACAGCCGGGATCCCAGTCATTGTACCAAGTAGCTTATCAACTGCTAAATTTATAGTAGATCAAGGCTTGGGCTTTGTGGCAGATAGCCTAGAAGAGGTTCATGAGATAGTTGATAAAATGAATCTACAAGAATATCAAGAAATGACGAATCGGATAAAGACCTTTAGTTATTTGCTAAAAGAGGGTTATTTTACAAAAAAATTACTGGTAGATGCCATCTATCAATTAGGAATTAACTAGGAGAACATATGAAAAAAGCAATTGTACTAGCTGGGGATTGCATCTATACTTCCCAGCTAGAAACGACGATCAAGTCCATTCTCTATCACAATCGAGACCTTAACATTTATATTTTAAACCAAGATATCATGCCAGATTGGTTTCGGAAACCTCGCAAAATGGCTCGAATGCTGGGGAGCGACATCATCGATGTGAAGTTACCCGAGCAAGCCGTGTTTCAGCAGTGGAGTAAACAGGATCATATCAGTGCGATTGCCTATGCTCGCTATTTTATAGCCGACTACATTCCAGAAGACAAGGTTTTATATTTAGATTCGGATTTGATTGTGAATGATTCTTTAGAGGGATTGTTTACTATCAATCTTGGAGATAAGTGGCTGGCTGCTGTTAGGGATACAGAGGGTGTTACCTTTAATACTGGGGTTTTGTTAATTAACAATGCCAAATGGAAACAAGAGAATATTAAAGAGTTACTCATTACTCAATCAATTGAAACTCTAAAAATAGTAGCAGAAGGTCGTTTTAAAAATTTCAATGGTGATCAGACTATTTTTAATCAGGTTGTCAAGGATAACTGGCTAGAATTGGACCGTCGATTCAATTTGCAAGTTGGACATGATGTTGTCGCTTTTTATAGTAATTGGCCAAATTTTTTTGATGAATCATCCTACAGACCTGTTGTTTTGCATTTTTTATCTCATAGAAAACCATGGACGACATTGATAGCTAATCGCTACCGCGATCTCTGGTGGGATTTTCATGATTTAGAATGGACTCAAGTTTTGCAGCACCATATGGGCGAGTTTGAGCTAGTTTCCCCTCAGAATCGAGGATTTTCTTGCTTGACGCTTACAACATCGCAAGATTTAGAAGGAATAGAAGAACTGCTTACAGCTTTACCAGACGTGATTTTCCATATCGCAGCCTGGACCGATATGGGCGAAAAGCTCAAAAGACTGGCAAGCTATGATAACGTCCGCCTCTATCCTCAAATTGTTCCTCCAGTATTAGAAAATCTTAAAAATCTAGCTTCAATCTACCTTGATATTAACCATGGCAATGTGGAGCAATCGATGTTGGAGTCCATGAAAAAACAAGGGAAACCAATGCTGGCTTTCCAATCCACCCAACATGGAAATTGTGGTCAAGTTTTATTTGAAACAGGGAAAACTGCTTTGATGATTGAGGCAATCAAAGATTTCAAGGAGAATGGGCACTTTACACGATTTTATCAAGTTCCAGAATTAACGTGTTTAACCTTTACGGCTTCTCAAGAACTAGAACAATTAGACTACTTAGCAGAACAATTGCCAAATGTAGCCTTTCATGTAGCAGCCTGGACAAGTATGGGTCCAAAACTTCATGACCTATCCAATCGTTATCCAAATATTCACCTCCATCCAGCTATTTCAAAAGAAAAACTTGAAGAGCTAAAAGAGCAGATGGATGTCTATCTGGATATAAATCTGGAAACCTCAACTTCAGATATGGTTGCAGATGTAGTTCAACTGTCTAAGCCTGTCTTTGCTTTTTATAAATCTCAAAATGGCTATCATGGACAAAGACTATATTCGAGTGAGCACCCTGAACGGATGTTGGCAGATCTACAGAAACTCCTTGATGGAGAACCGCTAGCAAAACAAGAAGACCCTATTCAGGTTAAGAGCATTGATGAAACTCTGGATTATATCATTGAACACCAGTCGTCTTTAGTTCGTTTTGGAGATGGTGAGATTAATATGCTAGCTGGTCATTCAATTCCCTACCAAAACTATGATGAAGAGCTCGTTTCTACCATGCGAGAGATTATAGGTTTAGAAAGTACGAAAGACCTAGTAGTCTGCCTTCCTGATGCTTTTACGGATCGTTTCAAATTTACATCATGGGCCATTCCCTTCTGGAAAGAACATATGGATCATTATATGGACTTTTATCGCGAACTCTGCACGGGTTCGTGGTATGGTTCAACCTTTGTATCACGTCCTTACATTGATTTCGAAGATAAGAGTCAGGCCAAAGGTCAATTTGATAAACTGAAAAGTATTTGGGAAAATCAAGACCTACTCATTGTAGAAGGGGCTACTTCACGTTCGGGTGTCGGCAATGATTTATTTGATGAAGCAAAATCGATTAAACGAATCGTTTGTTCATCTCATAGTGCCTATTCGCGTGTCGATGAGATTGAGCAAGAGATAGAAAAGCATGCAGCTGGGCGTCTTGTTTTATGTATGCTTGGACCTACAGCCAAGGTTTTGGCTTACCGTCTAAGTCAGAAAGGCTATCAGGTCTTAGATATTGGACACATCGACTCAGAATATGAGTGGATGAAGATGGGAGCTAAAACTAAGGTTAAATTTGCCCATAAACATACGGCTGAATATAATTTTGATCAAGATATTGAATTTATCGAAGATGAGACCTATACAAGTCAAATAGTTGCTGATTTATCAAAAGCAACTCAGTAAAAGGAGAACGAATGAAAAAACAGCAGTCAGTTATCTTTGCAGGAGATTATGCCTATATTCGTCAAATTGAAACTGCTATAAAATCAATCTGTCGTCACAATAGCCATTTGAAAATATATGTACTTAATCAAGATATTCCACAAGAATGGTTTATGAATATTCGGACCTATATTCAACAAATGGGTGGGGATTTGATTGATTGTAAGGTCATTGGAGCAAAATATAAGATGAACTGGACCAATCAGTTGCTTCATATCAATCACATGACCTTTGCCCGCTACTTTATTCCAGATTTTGTCGAAGAAGATAAGGTTCTCTATTTAGATAGTGATTTAGTTGTGACTGGTGATTTGAGTCAGCTGTTTGAAATAGATCTAGAAGAAAATTATTTGGCAGCAGCTCGTTCTTGTTTTGGTGCAGGAGTTGGTTTTAATGCAGGTGTATTATTAATCAATAATAAAAAGTGGAAATCAGATGACATCAGACAGAGATTGGTTGATTTAACTGAGAGAGAGCATGAAAACGTGGGAGAAGGAGATCAGTCTATTCTCAATATTCTCTTTAGGGATAGCTGCTATCAGCTAGAAGATACCTATAATTTTCAAATAGGTTTTGATGCTGGTGCAGCTGAAATGAATCATCGTTTTGTCTTTGATATTCCGCTAACACCTCTTCCAAAAATTTTACACTATATCTCTCCAGATAAACCTTGGAACCAATTCTCTGTTGGCCGTCTCAGAGACCAATGGTGGCACTATTCCATGATGGAGTGGTCATATATTGTATCTACTTGGAGAGAAAAGAATCTTGTTTGTACTGCAGATGTTTACAAACCTAAGTTAAGATGCATGAACCTAACCAATTCTTGGTGTGTTAAGAAAATAGATTATCTGGCTCAACACTTGCCTGAGGTCCATTTTTACATTGCTGCTCATACATTTATGGCAGATGAACTGAAGCGCTTATCAGCTTTTCAAAATGTGACTCTCTATCCAAATTCCTTCCCTCTTTTAGTGGAGAATGTTCTTGAACAATCGGATCTTTATTTAGACCTAAACATGGATCAAAAACTAACTTACATTTATGATTTGGTTCAAAAATACCAAAAGCCGATGCTCAGTTTTGATAGTAGTCGTTGTCCAGATTTGCCTGATACTTGCTATGCAGGTGTTTACTCTGAAAGTCGACCAGAAGAATTAGTAGAAGCAATTAAGTGCTATATGAAGGAGAGAGAATAGTGAGAAAGTCAATTGTACTTGCGGCAGATAATGCCTATCTCATCCAGTTAGAAACAACCATTAAATCGATTTTATATCATAATCAAGATGTTGATTTTTATATACTAAATAGTGATATCGCACCAGAGTGGTTCAAGTTATTAGCAAAGAAAATGACAGTTGTGAATTCTACTATTCACAATGTCCATTTGAACAAAGAGATATTTGAAGGTTATAAGACGGGGCCTCATTTAAATTACGCTTCATACTTTCGTTTTTTTGCTACGGAAGTGGTTCATTCTGAACGAGTTCTGTATCTTGATTCAGATATCATTGTGACAGGGGACTTGTCACCTTTATATACAATGGATCTTCAAGGCTATTATGTAGGTGCTGTCGATGATGTATATGCCTACGAAGGTAGGGAATCAGGATTTAATTCTGGTGTTTTAATCATGGATGTAGCAAAATGGAAAGAGCACTTAATTGTTAATAGTCTATTAGAATTAGCAGCAGAACAGAATCAGGCTGTGCATCTAGGGGATCAAAGTATTTTAAATATTTACTTTGAAAACAAATGGCTGCCCTTAGACCAAACTTATAATTATATGGTTGGTGTAGATACTTATCATCTAACCCAGAAGTGTCAACGTCTGGATGATCAGCCACCAGTAATTGTTCATTTTGCTAGTCATGATAAGCCATGGAACACCTATAGTATTTCACGGCTTCGTGAACTCTGGTGGACTTATAGAGATTTGGATTGGACAGAGATTGCTTTTAAACGTTCTAGTTTGAACTACTTTAAACGGAGTAATCAATCTCAAAAACAAGCGATGATTGTGACTTGGAGTGCTAATGTGGAGCATTTAGAGTATTTGATTAGTAGCCTACCAGATTGGCATTTCCATCTAGCAGCTCCAGTTTACTGTATTGAGTCGCTCACAAAGCTATCCTCTTATCCTAATATGACTTTGTACCAGTCTATCCTTCATCAAAGAATTGATTGGTTATTGGATGATTCCAGTGTTTACTTGGATATTAATAGGGGTGATGAAGTCTTGGATGTAGTTTCAAGAGCAAAAGAAAGAGGAAAGAAAATTTTTGCTTTTGAAGACACTCGAAAAAAAGCTGAAGATAGTATCTATGATGGCATTTTCTCTATCGATAAACCAGAGGACTTGGTAGCTGCTATGAAAAACTTGGATACTAACTAATTACCAAGTGATTGAGAGTTACCTGTAAGATTAGAGGATGAGTGAAGAATGATATAATTTTCAAATCTCATTTGTAACAACAGCTTGAGTGATTTGACTGCAACCTATAACTAATGAAAAGGAGTATTTCGTGAAACGATTTTTTTCATCTATAGCAGTAAAGAAAGGTCTAGGAACCTTGTTTCTGCTCTTTATTTATGTATTAGGGAGTCGAATTACTCTTCCTTTTATCGATTTGAATAGCAGGGATTTCCTTGGCGGTGCTACCGCCTATTTGGCCTTTTCAACCGCAATTACAGGTGGAAATCTACGGAGCTTGTCAATCTTTTCAGTCGGTTTATCTCCTTGGATGTCATCGATGATTTTATGGCAGATGTTCTCCTTTTCTAAGCGTTTGAATCTTGCCTCTGGTTCGACTGAGGTTCAGGATAGGAGAAAGATGTATCTAACCTTTACAATCGCTTTGATTCAATCGCTAGCCTTAGCGGTAAATCTACCAATCAAGGACAACTATAATACACTTTTGGTACTCATACTCAACACGATATTGCTGATAGCTGGAACCTTTTTCTTGATATGGTTATCAGATATTAACTCGGTGATAGGTGTTGGTGGCTCTATTGTCATCTTGTTGACCAGTATGATTATCTATATTCCCCAAGACATTGTGCAATCGATACAAAAATTAGGGATTCCTATGTGGATTGTTGAAATACTCGGAGCGATGGGGATCGTTTTTGCCTATCTCATTGCAATTTTTTATCGTGCTCGTTATCGGATTCCAGTCAATAAGATTGGTCTCCACTCTCGCTTTAAGCGTTATTCTTATTTTGATATAATGCTGAATCCTGCAGGTGGGATGCCCTTCATGTACGTGATGAGTTTAATTAACTTACCAACGTACTTGTTTCTTTTGTTGCAATTATTTGATCCAGGAAATCCAGTTTATCAACAAATAACGATCCAATATGCGATGGGGAAACCCTTGTGGATCTATACCTATATAGCGACCTTGTTTGTCTTTAGTATTGCCTTTGCTTTTGTCAATATTAGTGGAGAGCAGGTGGCAGAACGGATGAAAAAATCTGGCGAGTATATTTATGGCATTTATCCAGGTGAGGACACTAGTAAATATATCAATAATCTAGTATTCAAGTTTGCTATTGTAGGTGGTATCTTTAATGTGTTATTCGCAGGTCTACCGATGTTGTTTGTTTTAATGGATGAACAATTATTAAGAGTGAGTATGATACCAGGTTTGTTTATGATTTTAAGTGGTATGATCTTTAACATTAAAGATGAAATTAGAGCACTGAAGTTAAATGAAACTTATAAACCACTGATTTAGGAGAGTGTTATGTATTATTTTATTCCGGCTTGGTATGGTAGCCATCAGCAGTGGCATGCTGATATAACCCCTTGGTACTTTTCACAATTTAAATTAGAATTTGACGATACCTTTAATCAGATTCGTCTACTAGATAGGTTGGAACAATCGACACGTCTATTGATTTTGGCTTATCAGCCACATCTTCGCTATTTTTTACATCGTCATGGTGTATTAGAAGCTGAAGTATATTCTATTTTTGATGAGATGCAGGATATTACTGATATTTCTCCACAAGTCTTGAATATCAGAGATATCGAGTGGGATAAGGACTGTGAATTTATATACAGTCCTTTCGCCATTATTGTCCAAAAAGATGGAAATCGCTATGCTCAGATTGAGCATGGAGTGGAAGGATTTATTAGTGATATCCAGTATTTTGATATCCAAGGGCAAATGTCTAAACGCTATATTATGGATGACAGAGGCTTTGTTTCGAGTGTCATTTATTATCAGGACAATTATCCAGCTTGTCAAGATTACCTGAATCCTAAAGGGATTTGGCAATTCAGAGAGTATTTACAAGAGGATGGTAGGGTAGAGATTAATCCTATTTTTGCCTTTCGTTTTCATTCGCTCCATTATAGTGATATGGGGCAGTTGGTTGCTGAATTTTTTGAGAAACGACTCGAGAAGATTGAAGAGAGTAGTGATTTGTTTATTGTCCCATCTGATTCTCGGCATAACGATTTTGTTCTAAATCGTTTACCTGAAGCAAATCCGAAAATCTTGAGCCTTTTCATCGGTCGCAATCCAAAGCAGACTATGAGAGACCTTCTTGGTCCTATATCCAAAGTCGATTTGGTCTTGGTTGATAGGGAGGATAGCCTTCAGCTTTTGCAGGAATTGTATCCAGATAAATACAATCTGTTCAAACATTTATCGCCATTTGATACTCGTTTGAGATTGGGAAAAAGTCAGACAAAGAGGGAATCCATTATTTACTATCAACTTAATTTTGAAGAAGAAGTGGACAAAGAAGGACTTTTCCAAATCTTATCCTTCCTTGCAGAGACCAAAGACACTGAGGTAATTTTCGGTGCTTTTGCTGCCAATAACGACCAGATGGAGAGAGTGGCAGATATAATTCAAGAGATCATAGATGAAAAATTCCCAGCAAAGAGTTTTGAAAAAGCGGTTGACTATGAAGGGGCTGAAAATCCTTTAAAGGAAAATGCACAGCAGAAACTCCGTTATCGCCTGTTAAACATCAATGATGAATTGGAAATGATTAAGACATTAGAATATGTGCGTTTGATTGTTGATTTGAATCCTCAACCTCACCTATATACCCAAATAGCAGGGATTAGTGCAGGAATTCCTCAGGTGAATCAAGTAGAGACTGTCTATGTTGACCATTTGAAAAATGGCTACCTGCTTTCTACCATCACAGAATTTAAGAAAGCGGCCCATCACTACCTGGATACCCTAAAAGAATGGAATCAGTCTTTAATCTACTCGATTGATAAAATCAAGGAACATACAGGTGAAAAATTTGTGGAAAAACTAGATCAATGGATAGAGGAGAGTACAAATGTCAAAGGATCTTAAAATCCTACAGATAGGGACGGGAAATTGGAAACATCGTTATGAGATCCCTAAGAAAATGGAATGGTATTATTTTTATCCTAATTCTCCTAAGGCACTTAAGGAAACGATAAAAATGGATGAGATTCGCAAGTTTAATGCCATTCTCATTGAAGACGGCCGTTACTTGGTTGACCTATTACCAATTATTAAAATGATCGATCCTTATACGATTTTTTATAACCAAGAGTTTCAAACAAGCAACCCTCTTATTTTAGATTTAATCAAGAAACGCTGTGCCCAAGCAATCGACTTTTCAGATCCACAGAGGCTATTAAAAGATTTATCAACTTCCTTATTTGGTGGTGGTTATGGAGATAAGTTGAATCCCTCTGCAATTGATGTCCATCCAAGTTTTAAGGGTTCTATTTCTTATCAAGGGTTTGAATATTTGCTCTTAGAGGGAGATTTTGGTTCTGAGTTTTCCCAAGTAGCTAATTGGAAATACAACTTTGTATCATCAACAAAACTTCCAATCGAGGTGTGGTTAGAGTATGAAAAAAGTGAAGGTGTAGAATTTCAGTTTCGTGTTCGAAAAATGCCTGAAGGTTCAGTTTCGGATGTGGTTGAAGACTTGATGTATACAGAAGAGGAACTAGAAACGGCTCTAGTCATGGAGCAGGATTACAATGCCCACCTCTGTATGTCTATTGAAGCGCGTGGTCAGGGAAGCTTAAAATTGGGAAATCTACATCAGCGTTGGACCCGTAAACAATTTGGGAAATTTGTCCTTGGAGGCAATATTTTACACGATAGTAAGAGAGACGAGATTAACTACTTCTTTCATCCTGGGGATTTTAAGCCACCATTGGCTGTTTACTTTTCAGGATTCCGACCTGCCGAGGGATTTGAAGGATACTGGATGATGCAAAATTTCAAGTGCCCCTTCATTTTGTTCTCGGACCCTCGCTTAATAGGTGGAGCTTTTTACCTAGGCAGTGAAGAACTAGAAGAAAAAATCAAACAAACGATTGAACATTATCAGGAATATTTAGGTTTTGAAAAAAAAGATTTGATTTTATCAGGTTTATCAATGGGAACCTTCCCTTCTCTTTACTATGGCTCATTCTTTGAACCGAAAGGAATCGTTGTGGGTAAACCCTTAGCAAATTTAGGGACAATTGCCAAACGTGGTAGACTGGAAGCACCAGGTATCTTTCCAACAGGATTTGACGTGCTCCACCATCAAACTGGAGGGATCAGCCCGGCCCATATGGATGAGTTGGATAACCGTTTTTGGTCTGCCTTCAAACAAGCAGATTTTTCTCAAACGACGTTTGGTCTTTCTTACATGAAGGATGAGGATATGGATAGTCATGCCTATGATCAGCTAGTCACTACGCTCTGTCAAACTGGAGCGAAGATCTTATCAAAAGGAACAGCAGGTCGACACAATGATGATACAGAAACCAACGTTATCTGGTTTATCCATTTTTATAACATGATATTACAAGCAGAATTTGGAAGAGGTGAGACATGATTATAAATCAAAGAGAAGACATACTCTGGGGAGATATGGGAGCAACTTACCTGTATGGAACTCGAGTTCAGTTTTGGGAAGATGGCCATATCAGTCTTTCAAATCCATTACTAGCTCCAGGAGAAGTTCTCAAATCATGGCTTTCAAGCTTGAATTATCAAGGTGGTAGAAGTCAACCCAGCCTACCTCTCTTAAAAAGAAATCATCGCTATCAATTCACCATGAATATGACTTGTTATCCTGAAAATAGCATTTACATAAAACTAGTTTTCTTGGACCGTTACGAAGAAGTGCTAGAAGAAAAAGTTGAGAAAACCCTATCTTTTTCTTTCGTTTATCCTGAGGAGGCTTATACCTATAGAGTTTCTCTCATTGCTGCTGGGTTTGAGTCACTCGATTTTTATTCTTTCTCAATTAAGGAGTATGATCGTGTTTAATAGTTTGTATCAAAATAGAAAACTCAGAAAAGTCGGAGCTACTTTAAAAAAGATCAATGGTCTCAAAGATGAGATGGCAGCTCTTAGCGATGAAGCCTTGGCAGTAAAAACGGTAGAGTTTCGTCAACGTTTAGCAGAGGGGGAAACCCTAGATGACTTACTTGTTGAAGCTTTTGCAGTTGTACGTGAAGCTGATAAGCGAATCCTAGGGATGTTTCCTTATGACGTTCAAGTTATGGGGGGCATTGTCATCCACCAGGGGAATGTTGCGGAGATGAATACCGGTGAAGGAAAGACTTTGACTGCGACTATGCCTCTTTATCTCAATGCCCTAACTGGTAAAGGTGCCATGTTGATTACGACCAATGAATATCTAGCTAAACGTGACGCAGAGGAAATGGGGCCGGTCTATCGATTCTTAGGCTTAAGTATAGGGATCCCATTCACTGATGATCCTGAGGAAGAATTAAAAGCCGAAGATAAAAAGAAAATTTATAACTCAGATATCATCTATTTAACCAATAGTAGTCTAGGTTTTGATTATCTAAGTGATAATTTAGCTTCCAGTAGTAATGAAAAGTTTTTGCGCCCATTTGACTATGTCATCATTGATGAAATTGATGATATTTTACTAGATAGTGCACAGACCCCACTCATCATTGCGGGATCTCCTCGTGTTCAGTCCAACTACTATGGCATCATCGATACTTTAGTAACAACTATGGTTGAAAATGAAGACTATATCTTTAAAGAAGAAAAAGAAGAGATATGGTTGACTACAAAGGGGGCTAAAACTGCTGAAAGCTTCCTAGGGATTGATAACTTGTATAAGGAAGAATACGCGACTTATGTACGACATCTAGTCTATTCCTTGAGAGCTCATAAGTTGTTCACGAGAGATAAGGAGTACATCATTCGAGATGATGAAATGATTCTCCTGGATAAAGGAACAGGTCGTTTGATGGAAATGACCAAGTTGCAGGGAGGTCTTCATCAGGCCATCGAAGCCAAGGAGCATGTGAAACTCTCTCCTGAAACGCGAGCAATGGCCTCTATTACCTATCAAAGTCTTTTCAAAATGTTTAATAAGATATCAGGAATGACTGGGACTGGGAAGGTCGCAGAGAAGGAATTTTTGGAAACCTATAATATGTCTGTTATCCGAATTCCGACTAATCGTCCCTTGATCCGAAAAGACTATCCAGACAATCTTTATGTAACACTACCAGAAAAGGTTTATGCTTCACTTGAATGTATCAAGGAATACCATCTCAAAGGAAACCCACTACTAGTCTTTGTAGGATCGGTTGAGATGTCGCATCTCTATTCGTCCCTACTGTTGCGGGAAGGAATCGCCCATAACGTCTTGAATGCCAATAATGCTGCGCGTGAGGCACAAATTGTCTCAGAATCAGGTCAGATGGGAGCCGTGACGGTTGCAACATCCATGGCAGGTCGAGGAACAGATATTAAATTGGGACCTGGAGTTGCCGAGCTTGGTGGCCTAGTAGTTATCGGTACAGAACGAATGGAAAGCCAGCGAATCGATCTGCAAATTAGAGGACGCTCGGGTAGACAAGGAGATCCAGGTCTGTCGAAGTTTTTTGTATCATTAGAAGATGATGTTATCAAGAAGTTCGGTCCATCCTGGGTTCACAGAATGTACAAAGAGTACAGTGTTGCAGATATTACTCAACCACAAGTCCTTGAGGGAAGAAAATACCACAGACTGGTTGAGAAAGCTCAAAATGCAAGTGATAGTGCTAGTCGCGCCAACAGACAGAGAACACTAGAATATGCTGAGAGTATGAATATCCAACGTGATCTCATCTATAAGGAAAGAAATCGTTTAATAAACGGAGATAGGGATCTTCGAGATGTATTATCTGAGATGATTGACGAGTATATTGAAACAATTTTATCTGAAAACATAAAAACTAGAGAAGAATTATTTCACTATATTGTCACGAATATCAGTTTTAATATTAGAGAATTACCTCTTGATCTAGTCATTGAAGATCAACAAGCGTTGAGAAATTTCCTGATTCAGATCATTAACAATGAGTTAAATGATAAGAAGACCTTGTTAGAACCTCATGATTTATATGACCAATTTTTGAGAATTTCCATGCTTAAAGCCATTGATGATAACTGGGTGGAACAGGTGGACTACCTGCAACAATTGATGATGGCAATTGGTGGACAATCAGCCAGTCAAACGAACCCTATCGTAGAATACTACCGAGAAGCCTATATGGGATTTGAAGCCATGAAAGAGCAGATTCGTTCAGATATGGTACGAAATATCTTGATGGGCTTGGTACAGATGGGACCTAAGGGCGAAATCGTAACCCATTTTCCATAAAAAGGGGACAATATGACAATTTACAATATAAATTTAGGAATCGGCTGGGCCAGCAGTGGTGTTGAATATGCCCAAGCTTATCGTGCGGGTATTTTTCGCAGCCTGAACCTGCCGTCGAAGTTTATCTTTACAGATATGATTTTGGGAGATAATATACAACATTTGACTGCAAATATCGGCTTTGATGACGATCAAGTCATCTGGCTTTACAATCACTTTACAGATATCAAAATTGCACCGACCAGTGTGACGGTAGATGATGTGTTAGCTTATTTTGAAGGTGTCGAAAGCCGTCGTGAAAGAAATGGGAAAATTGAACGAATCTTCTTCTCAGATGAAGACAAGTTTATCACTTGTTATTTGGTAGATGAGGAAAAAGATTTTGTTCAACATGTGGAGTATGTGTATGCTGGTAAATTAATCCGCAAGGATTACTTCTCATACACACGCTACTGCACAGAATATTTTGCTCCTAAAGACAATGTAGCGACACTCTATCAAAGAACCTTCTACAATGAAGATGGGACTCCGGCTTATGAAATGTTCATGAATCAAGGGACCGAGGAAGTCTACCGTTTCAAGGATCGCATTTTATACGGGAAGCCTGCCTTGATCCGTTATTTCATGCAGACACTTGGGTTAAGTAAATCAGATTTAGTAATTTTAGATCGTGAGACAGGGATTGGTCAGGTTGTTTTTGAGGAAGCGCAAGCGGCGCATCTAGCAGTGGTTGTTCATGCGGAGCATTACAGTGAAAATGCGACAAATGACGATTATATCCTTTGGAATAACTATTATGACTATCAATTTACAAATGCAGATAAGGTCGATCTCTTTATCGTTTCAACGGATCGCCAAAAGGAAGTTTTAGAGCAACAATTTGCTCGCTATACCTCGCATGCTCCTAAGATTGTGACCATTCCAGTTGGAAGTGTTGATCAATTAACAAAACCAAAAGAGAGCCGTAAACCATTTTCTCTCATTACAGCTTCGCGTCTAGCTAAGGAAAAGCATATTGATTGGCTCGTGAAGGCTGTTATTGAGGCTCATAAGGAATTGCCAGAATTAACCTTTGATATCTACGGTAGTGGTGGCGAAGAAGGACGTCTTCATGAGATTATCGTTGCAGGTCAGGCAGAAGAGTATATTAAACTCAAGGGTCATGCCGAACTTTCTCAAATCTATTTACAGTATGAAGTTTATCTAACTGCTTCTACAAGTGAAGGATTTGGGTTAACACTCATGGAAGCAATTGGTTCGGGCTTGCCATTGATTGGTTTTGATGTTCCTTATGGGAATCAAACTTTCATCGAAGATGGCGAAAATGGCTACTTGATTCCAAGCTCATCTGACCATGTCGAAGATGAAATCAAGAAAGCTTATGCAGAAAAGATTTGCCAACTGTATTTGGAGAATCGTTTGGAAGGCATGAGAGAAAAGTCTTACCAGATAGCCGAGAAGTTCTTGACTCAAGAGATTTTGAACAAATGGGAAAATACAATCAAGGAGGTAGTGGATGATTCAGTTATTTGATGTATATAATCAAGAAAGTCAAGATTTGCACTATAGTCTGACTGAAGCAGGCCTGTCTGATTTGGCTGTGGTTATTGAACCCGATGGATTTTTACCAGATGGAGTTGTCTCACCTTTCACCTATTATTTGGGTTATGACAGCGGTAAACCCTTGTACTTTAACCAAGTTCCTGTACCAGACTTTTGGGAGATTGCTGGTAATAATCAATTTGGAACCATCAATGACCTTAATCAAGAACGAGCAGTGATACATTTTGCAGATGGCTTACAGGCTCGTTTGGTAAAAAAAGTCGAATGGAAAACACCAGCAGGCCGCATCTTCCAAGTGGATCACTACAATCGTTTTGGAGCTTGTTTTGCTAAGACTACCTTTGATGGATCTGGTCAAGCTATTATGACTTCTTATCGGAATGTAGATCAAAAAGAAGTTATTTTGGAAAACCATGTCACAGGTGATATTCTCCTGACCTTGGAAGGTCAAGGATTGCGCCATTTTTCTGGTCGAGTGGCCTTTATCATAGACTTCTTGCAAGGTTTGAAAGTGAATCTTGACCACATTCTCTTTAATACCCTATCTACATCGTTTTTGACTTCCTTCCATTTCCCAGACAAATCAGGTCAGGATATTCTAGTTTGGCAAGAACCATTACATAATGATATACCAGGAAATATGCAGCTAATCTTGGAGAATGACCAGCTTCGAGCTAAGACCATTATCATTCCAGATTATGCGACCTATGAACGCGCTTTGCAGTTGACGGATGAAAAATTCCATCATAAGTTTAGTCATTTAGGCTATCATTATCACTTTAAGCGTGATAATTTTGTTCGTCCTGATGCCTTGATAGTGACCAATTCGGACCAACTAGAGCAAGTCGAAAAACTGGTGGAAAGTTTACCAAGGGTTACTTTCCGAATCGCAGCAGTGACAGAGATGTCATCCAAGTTGCTGGATATGCTCCGCTATCCCAATGTCGTACTCTATCAAAATGCCAGTCCCCAAAAGATTCAGGAGCTTTATCAGTTATCAGATATCTATTTGGATATCAACTATGGGAATGAACTACTTCAAGCTGTTCGTCAGGCTTTTGAACACAACCAACTGGTCCTAGCTTTTGAGGAAACAGCCCATAATCGCCGCTATACAGCTCCAAGTCATATTTTCGCTAAGGAGGCAGTTGACGAGATGATTCAAACTATTGAGTTAGCCCTTTCTCATGTCAAAGAGATGGGTCGAGCTCTTGGAGACCAAGGGTACCATGCCAATTATGTGGATCCAATTATGTATCAGGAGCGGATGGAAACCATTTTAGGAGAAAGCCATGACTAAAAAAGATCTATTCTATCAGGATGTTGAAGGTCGCATGGAAGAGATGAAACAACAACCCATCAAAAAAGAACAGTCTACACGTGGTGAAAAAATTAGTAAGACATTTTCTTTTTTGATTGGACTCATCATTTTGATTGGTTTACTGTTTACTTTAATAGGACTTTTGAGGTAATAAAATGATTGAATTATTGATGATTTTAACCATTATTTTAGCTCTTTCCTTAATCATTCTTGTAACCATTCAACCCAGACAAACTCAAATTTTTTCTATGGATGCTACTAGTAATATCGGAAAGCCAAGCTATTGGCAAAGCAATACGCTTGTTAAAGTCTTAACCTTGCTTGTTAGCTTATCACTATTTGTGTTGTTGCTCCTCTTTATGGTTTTAACTTTTAACTAATCTTTATCTGTATCGCTAGAACGTTTGATTTTAACAGTGAAGATTTAAAGAAATTTAAGTTTGAGGAGAAAATTTTAAGAAAACTTTTAGGAATCTAGCTTATACTATAAGCATAAGTTAAGAAGAACTTAACTTTAACTCCTAAAAATTTTTCATAATAATCTCCCTATAAAATAAAGTCGCCCAATCAGGCGGCTTATTTTTGTACTAAGATTAAGCTTGTTCATGGTATAATAGTGCTATGAGATTAGATAAATATTTAGTTGCCTGCGCTGTAGGAAGTCGGACAGAGGTTAAAAGCTTTCTAAAGGCTGGGCGCGTGACGGTCAATGGTAAAAAGGAAAAATCTGCCAAGCTGCAAATCAATGAAAATACAGACGAGATTTGTTTTGACGGGCAAAAGCTAGAGTACGAGGAGTTTGTTTACTATATGATGAACAAGCCTCAGGGTGTTATTTCAGCAACTGAAGATCCTAAACATAAGACTGTGTTGGATTTGTTGGATGATTTAGCTCGTTCAAAGGAAGTTTTCCCAGTAGGGCGTTTGGATATCGACACGCATGGACTCTTGCTCTTGACCAATGATGGCCAACTGACTCATGCTCTTCTTTCTCCTAAACGCCATGTGGATAAGATTTATCTGGCGCGGGTCGATGGAATCATGACCCAAGAGGATGTAGAGACATTTGCACAAGGGATTCCGCTAAAAGACTTTACCTGTCAGCCTGCAATACTGGAGCTTGTATCTCTTGATAGAGAAAAAAACCAAAGTCTGGTTCGTGTGACCATTGCCGAGGGGAAATTTCACCAGGTTAAACGGATGGTAGCCTACTGTGGTAAGGAAGTGGTGGACTTGCAACGTCTGACCATGGGAACTTTGACCTTGGATGAAAATCTGAAGCGTGCTGAATGGCGTCGCTTGACCACAGAGGAATTAGAAAGCTTGCTCGAAAGTGTTGGGTAAACTGTGTAATCTTTGAAAAAGGTGAGGAAAATATCCTTGCCTTTTTCAGTTTTTGGTTGCTTCCTTTGTGAAAAGAGTTATAATAGACTGTAGAATAAAAGGAGGATTTTATGAACGCGATTCAAGAATCATTTACAGATAAATTATTTGCTAATTATGAAGCAAATGTCAAATACCAAGCTATCGAAAATGCTGCTAGCCACAATGGAATCTTTGCAGCCCTTGAGCGTCGTCAAAGCCATGTAGATAACACACCTGTTTTCTCACTTGATTTGACAAAGGACAAGGTCACTAACCAGAAGGCTTCTGGTCGTTGCTGGATGTTTGCGGCCCTTAACACTTTCCGTCACAAACTCATCTCTCAGTACAAACTTGAAAACTTTGAATTGTCACAAGCCCACACCTTCTTCTGGGACAAGTATGAAAAATCTAACTGGTTCTTGGAGCAAGTGATTGCGACTGCGGACCAAGAATTGACGAGCCGTAAGGTTAGCTTCCTACTCCAAACTCCACAACAAGATGGTGGTCAATGGGATATGGTTGTGGCTCTCTTTGAGAAATACGGTGTCGTTCCTAAGTCTGTTTATCCAGAGTCTGTTTCATCTAGCAGTAGCCGTGAGCTCAATGCCATCCTTAACAAATTGCTTCGTCAAGATGCTCAAATCTTGCGTGATTTGCTTGCTTCTGGTGCAGATCAAGCAGCTGTTCAAGCTAAAAAAGAAGACCTCTTGCAAGAAATCTTTAACTTCCTTGCCATGTCACTAGGACTTCCACCACGTCAATTTGACTTTGCTTATCGTGATAAGGACAACAACTACCAAAGCGAAAAAGGCATCACACCACAAGAGTTTTACAAGAAATACGTTGACCTTCCACTAGAAGACTACGTTTCTGTGATTAATGCTCCAACTGCTGACAAACCTTACGGTAAATCTTACACAGTTGAGATGTTGGGAAATGTTGTTGGTAGCCGTGCAGTTCGTTACATCAACGTACCTATGGAACGCTTGAAAGAATTAGCGATTGCTCAAATGCAAGCAGGAGAGACTGTTTGGTTTGGTTCTGATGTCGGCCAACTCAGCAACCGTAAAGCGGGAATCCTTGCGACAGATGTTTATGACTTTGAATCAAGTATGGACATTCAACTCACTCAAGACAAGGCTGGACGTTTGGACTACAGCGAAAGTTTGATGACCCACGCCATGGTCTTGACAGGTGTTGATTTGGACGAAAATGGACAATCAGTCAAGTGGAAAGTTGAAAACTCATGGGGAGACAAGGTCGGTACAGATGGTTACTTTGTTGCCTCAGATGCTTGGATGGACGAGTACACTTACCAAATCGTTGTTCGTAAGGAATTACTAACAGAAGAAGAACGAGCTGCTTACGAAGCAGAACCAATCGTCCTTGCACCATGGGATCCAATGGGTGCCTTGGCAGAATAAATGAGATATAAAAAGAATGTTTCTATAATTTTTAAGGTTGGTGGAAATTTTCCACCAACCCTATTTTAGTGTATACAAAAAGGCCAACATCCATTATATTAAAAGCGCTTAAACCTAAAACAAAAGGGTGATGACCATATGAACAATATACTAGAAGCTACGCTACAAATCAAAGATAAAAACATTATTTGGGATGATAAAGTTCAAGAGAAGATATTTAAAAATAGAAAATCTTTATTTTATTCAGCTACATATACGCATAAACCATAATTATGTGCCGTTTGTGGGTGCGTTAGCCAAAATAACAATATTGTTAAAAACGGGACGAAAACTTCTCGTATCACTCTCTGTTCTGTTTCAGGCCTTCCGGCCTACTTAAAGCTACGAAAGCAGAGGTTTCTCTGTAGAGAATGTGGTTCTTCATTTACTGCAGATACTAGTCGAATTGTAGAAAAATACTGTCATATCTCGAAACGATTAAAAAATGAAATTAAGGCAAAATAAGTGAAACAGTATCTGAAACATATATTGCCAAAGAAACAAATGTTTCAATTCATACCGTTAGACGTATCATAGATGATACAGCACGATTATTAACGATTAAACCATTACATGATTTACCTGAGCATTTGTGTTTTGATGAATTTAAATCTGTTAAATCTTCCGATAGCAATATGAGCTTCATTATTTGTGATAGCACTACACACAAGTTGGTCGATGTTGTACGAGATAGAAAATCTTACAGTTTGAAACAATATTTTTATCGTTTTGAGCCTAAGACTAGATTAAAGGTGAAAACTATCTCCATCGATATGTAGTTGCCATACATTCAATTAATAAAAGAAATGTTTCCTAACGCAAAAATTATCATTGATCCTTTTCACATTGTACAAGCCTTGAATAGAGAATTAAATTGAACTCGGGTACGTATCATGAATCAGCATCGTTATAAAAATCCTAAATTATATCGAAAGTTAAAACATTATTGGAAGTTAATTTTAAAGAACCCTAATGAACTTCAGAACTATAAATATAATCGTTATAAGCTTTTTGAAAGCTTCATAACAAGTAAAGGAATCGTAGATTATATCTTAGAAAAAAATCCATCTCTTAAAAATGATTATGAGGTTGTACATTCACTTCGTGAATGTATACAGGATAGAGATTATATAGAATTCAAGGAAACGATTGAAGCAGCTACGCAATTAGACCTATCTCCTGGTTTAAAAAGAGTGTTAAAGACTCTTATGACTTACTTGCCATATATTCAAAATACTTGTGAGTATCCAACTAGAACAAATGGCCCTATTGAAGGAATAAACAATAAAATAAAAGTGCTTAAAAGAAATGCCTACGGCTTTAGAAACTATTACCATTTTAGAAATAGGATTATTTTAATAACAAAAATGTTTGGCCCAAAACAAAAAGGAATTAAGCAACAATTAGTTGCTTAATCCCTTCCTAAATTTCTTCATCAACACTATTTGACAAAGAGCCCTTTTTTAGTGCTCAAAATAGCACTCAATTTTAAATGGATTTGGTGTTCAAAAAATATAATCAAATGCAACAAACTAATTTCATTTTTAATAGGCACAATTAATTTTAGAAGATAGTACGAAAAAATATTGACTATTTTCTTTAGAATGTGTAAAATTTAGATAGATTATTTAAAGTGAGGTTTTTTTATCTTGTCTATATTAAAGAAGAAAGTTAATATGTTTAGTGTACTATTGAATGTGGTATTAATAGCTATTATAGCTATTGGAGTGCTATTTTTCTTACCTAAGGAACATAAATCAGAAGTCAAATCGTCAATTAATATCGAAAGTATTGAAAAAGTGAATGAAGTTGTATTTTTGAATGCGGGAATTAATGAAATTATTTCTGAAACAAAAACAACTCAAGTTTTTGGGTTTGATGTGCCGTTCTCTAAAAAAGCAGCATTAGTAATTTTAAATTATAAAGCTAAATTTGGAATTAAAAGTAGTGTAAAGGTTGAACAAATAAGCGAAAAAGAATATAAGGTTATTGTTCCAAAATTGGAAGTAATTGGTGTTGAACTTTCAAAAGATAATCCTTATGATTTATATGATAGTCATGGAGAGTTATTAAGTGGAACTACAGAAGATATTGATACTGGGAAATTGGTCGCTAACCAACTTTCTAGTGATAAACAAGCAGAGTATTTAGATAAATTTAAGAGTGAAATTAAAGAATCTGCAATCAATTATTATAAAACAATATTTTCTTCAATGGATTCTGAAGTAAAAGTAACTATAGAATTTACAGAATAATTTTTGAAATACAAAACCCTGGCCATCTCTGGTCAGGGTTTTGTGTGGTTCTATAATTTTTAGGGTTGATGGAAATTTTCCACCAACCCTATTTTAGTGTATACAAAAAGGCCAACATCCATTATATTAAAAGCGCTGAAACCTAAAACAAAAGAATGATGACCATATGAACAATATACTAGAAGCTACACTACAAATCAAAGATGCACACAATGAAGGTGTTACATTCCATTTCTTAGAGAATATTAAAGAAGTATTGCGTGATGAGAGTGGGAAAGTAACTGGTGTAAAGGTTATTACAATGGAACTTGGTGAATCAGATGAAAGTGGAAGAAGATCAACGCATGAAGTGGCAGGTAGTGAACATATTATTCCATGTGACCTTGTCGTTGCAGCAATTGAACAAAAGTAGACTTTAGTGTTCTAGATGAAAGGTAAAAATTTGACTTTCGGTCAACATCAGAATACAATAGAAATGAACTAATAACAGGGGATGCATATTTAGGTCCTCAATCTATCGCAACCGCAATTAAAGGCGGGTGAGAAGTTGCGACAGAAGTACATGAATCGTTTAAAGAAAACACATAAATAACTTGTGGTGCCTTTCGTTTTTTTACTGGGAAAATTAAGGAACTATAGTTATAAATCCTTAAAGATATTAATATATTAACATGCGTATATTTATGGGAAGAAGGTTATGTCATCTATAGTTGTACTTCTGACGATAAGGTTGTTCGTGTACCAAAGGAAATTAAAGGTAAACCTGTTATCGCAATTGGAGAACGTGGTCTTGCGAACTTGAAACATTGTGAGGCAATCGTTTTACCAGATACAGTACGATATATTGGAAAAGGTGCGTTTACGATTGACAATAAGTTAAAGTATGTCCACTTTGGTAAGTCAATAGAAACAGTAGAAGATGATGTTTTCAACTCTGACAGTTCATTAGAATCAGTTGTATTCCCAGAAGGAACAAAGAGTATTGGAACATTAGTATTCTGGGGGACATCATCAATTAAATCTATTACAATTCCAGCAAGTGTAACAGAAATTACAGAATACTTCTATTTTGTGGATAACTGTAACCCAGATGTAGAAATCCATACACCTAAGGGATCAAAGGCAGAAGAAGTAGCTAAAGCAATGCAACTTAAAGTAGTAAATGACTAAAGGGGAATAGTATGAACAAAAAATTACTATCAGGCTTAGGGACTGACCCCAAAAAGTGAGAATTTAATAAAAACACCCTAGGGCTACCGTCTTCGGTATCCAACCGGAGACAGGTAGTCCAATTTTTGTTGGATTCTTTTTTCATTAGGTTCTTCATCAACACTATTTGACAAAGAGCCAAAAGAATCAGGTGATAAACCTGATTCTTTTTTTGTTTGTAAATTCTCACCGAGATTACATGATACCGAAGAAACGAGCTGCGATACCAACTACAAAGAGGGCAAGAATGATTGTGATTGGAGATACTTTTTTCTTAAGCAACCACATGCAAAGGAAAGTAAGGAGAAGTCCCATCAATCCTGGGATCAATGAGTTCAACTGTCCTTGAAGGGTTTGTGGTTGAACGCTATCCAAGCTCAATCCGCTAAGTGCTTGACCAAGAATTCCCTTCAATTCTCCACCTGTAACAGGACCTTCTGGGAAGACGATGTAGGCACCTTCTGACAATTGTTTACCTGGAAGGTTGATAGTGAAGTTGATGGATACCCAACGTTGTACAAGAACGGCAAGGATGAACATACCAAGGATAGAAGCTCCTTTAGTGATGTCTTTCAAGATACCACCAGACATGTCTTTGGTGATTTCAGATCCAGCCTTGTAACCAAACTCTTGTGTATACCATAGGAAAGACATACGGATTGCATTCCATCCAAAGAAGAAGAGAAGTGGTCCAACGATATTACCAGTTGCAGCAAGTGATGCACCAAGGGCACCAAGGATCGGACGAACTGTAAACCAGAAGACTGGGTCACCGATACCAGCAAGAGGCCCCATCATACCAATCTTAACACCTTGGATAGCAGCGTCATCGATGTCAGTACCGTTAGCGCGTTCTTCTTCAAGTGCAAGAGTAACCCCCATGATTGGAGCAGCTACGTATGGGTGAGTGTTGAAGAACTCAAGGTGACGCTCAAGAGCAGCAGCCTGGTCTTCTTTTTTAGTGTAAAGTTTCTTGATAGCTGGGATCAAGGAGTAAGCCCAACCCAAGTTTTGCATACGTTCGTAGTTCCAAGAACCTTGAAGGAATTGTGAACGCCACCAAACTTTTTGGCGATCTGATTTTGATAATTGAATTTTTTCAGCCATGATTGTTCCCCTTTCTAGTAGTCTTCTAGGATATCACCGATTGGATCGTTAGAAGTTGCAGCTCCTCCGCCACCGTTTCCACCTTGTTTAGAAAGATTGAGATAGATGAAGGCAAGGGCAACACCGATGACACCAAGGGCAATCAAAGTCAATTGAGAGATTGCTGCAAGAGCAAAACCGATAGCGAAGAATGGCCATACTTCACGAGTAGCCATCATGTTGATAACCAAAGCGTAACCAACGGCAACGACCATGGCACCACCAACAGCCATACCACCTTTAAGCCATTCAGGCATAAGGTTCAATACGCTTTGAACGGCTTCAGTTGGCATTGCAAGCAAGAGTGCAGCTGGGATAGCAATACGTAGACCTTGAAGAGCAAGGGCAAAGTAGTGAGCACGCTCAACAGCTGCAATGTTCCCTTCTTTAGCAGCAGCGTCTGCAGTGTGAACCAAACCAACTGAGATTGTACGAACGATCATAGTCAAGAAAAGACCAGCTACGGCAAGAGGGATAGCAGTTGCAGTTGCGACTGCGATACCTTCAGTAGTAAAGTTACCACCTTTGATCATGATGATTGCAGCAGCAACAGAGGCAAGAGCCGCGTCAGGAGCAACGGCTGCTCCAATGTTTGCCCAACCAAGAGCGATCATTTGAAGTGATCCACCAAGCATAACCCCTGCTTCGAGGTTACCAGTTACAAGACCGATAAGGGTACATGCTACGATTGGTTGATGGAATTGGAATTGGTCGAGGATACCTTCAAGACCTGCGAAGAAGGCAACAACTACAACCAAGATAGCAGAAATGAATGAAATATCTGACATGGTTTTATTCCTTTTCTATTTAGTTTTAATTATTGAACGTTAGCTTTGCTAATCAAGTCAAACAAATCTTTTTTAGTGTCGTTTGGTACTTTACGTACGTCAAATTCAACACCAAGGTCACGCATTTTTTCAAATGTAGCAACGTCGTCTTTGTCCATAGACAATACGTTGTTGACCATTGTTTTACCAGTTGAGTGAGCCATTGATCCAACGTTAAGAGTCTTGATTGGCACACCGCCTTCGATAGCACGAAGGGCATCTTGAGGTGTTTCAAACAAGATGAGGGCGTGTGTCTCACCAAAACGAGGGTCTTTTGCGACCTCAATCAATTTTTGGATTGGAACAACGTTAGCCTTCACTCCGTTAGGAGCCGCTTGTTTGATCAATTCTTTACGAAGGTCGTCGTTAGCTACGTTATCTGAAGCAACGATGATACGGTTAGCTTTTGAATCTGGTGTCCAAGCAGTTGCGACTTGCCCGTGAAGAAGACGTGTGTCAAGACGAGCAAGATTGATTTTCAATTTACCGTCTCCGATAACTGTTCCTTCTGGGATAGCAGCTTGGGCTACAGGAGCAGCTGCAGCAGTTGCAACTTCCTCAGCTGGATTTAGCTCTTCTGGAAGAGCCTTGATGCCATCTTTGGCTTCTTTAATGATGTTCGCAGCGACTTTATCCACTCCAGCATTCGCGTCCATAAGACGCTCTGTGTAGGCTTGGATCAACATCGGCAAGTTAAGTCCTGTGATGATGGCAAATTTACGCTCAGGATTTTCTCCCATTACGCGACTAGCTTGGTTAAATGGAGATCCACTCCAAAGGTCAGCCAAGACTAGAACCTCATCTTCTGCGTCAAATGCAGCCACAGCATTGTTGAACTTGGCGTATAAATCATCTGGACCTTCGTTTGGCATAAAGGTTACAACTTGAACCTTTTCTTGTTCACCAAAGATCATAGATCCTGACTGATGAATACCCGCAGCAAATTCACCGTGGCTCGCAATAATGATTCCGATACTCATTATTGTCATTCCTCCTTATAAAATGTTTGACTTGTAGTTTAAGAAAACTTTAAGACTCCTTAAGTATAAATCGATTTCAGAAAAAAATCAACTAATTATAATAAAGAGTGAAAAAAATCTCAAATTTCAATTTTTACAAATATTGATATATCAACTTTTTATAAAATCGTCTATAAAATGGTAAAAAAATTTAATATAAAAAGTGGTAGTGCAGAAGTGGACCAACCAAATCTCGGTAACTTAGTTCCAGCCTCTTTTACTTCACTCAACCATTGGATGCTGAAAGAATGTGGATAGAAAAATGACGTTTTCTTTAATGGTGTTATTGAGCATTTAAAAAAGAACTTTAAGTTCGATTAGTTGCTATGCCAAAATTTTATTGCTAAAAAACGAGGTGGGGTCTACTGTCCCTACCTCGTTTTATTATTTATTATTTATCTTAATGAGTAAAGTCTAGAACCATGCGACCTTGGATGGTACCAGCAGCCATTTCATCAAAGACAGCAATGGCATCTTCGACAGGCCGTTTTTGAACAACTGGAACAACGAGACCTTCAGCACCAAATTGGAAAGCTTCTTCCAAATCTTTACGTGTACCAACAAGGGAACCGATGACCTGAATACCGTCAAGAACTGTTTTGACGATGCTAAGGTCCATCATTTCAGATGGGAGACCGACAGCTACTACACGACCGCCTGCACGAACAGAGTCCACTGCTTGGTTGAAGGCAACTTTTGATACAGCTGTTACGACAGCTGAGTGAGCGCCACCGTTTGTTTTTTCCTTGATAAGGCCTGGAACATCTTCGACTTCAAGACCATTAATCACGATATCAGCACCAACTTCTTTAGCTAGAGCAAGTTTATCGTTGTTAATATCTACTGCGATAACGTGAGCGTTGAATACTTTTTTAGCGTATTGGACGGCCAAGTTACCAAGGCCTCCAGCACCATAGAGGACAACCCATTGGCCTGGTTCAACTTTTGCTTCTTTTATAGCCTTGTAGGTAGTAACACCGGCACAAGTGATAGAAGAAGCTTGGGCTGGATCGAGCCCTTCTGGAACCTTAACAGCATAATCTGCAGTTACGATACATTGTTCAGCCATACCGCCGTCAACTGAGTAGCCAGCATTTTTCACTGTGCGGCAAAGAGTTTCGCGCCCAGTTGTACAGTATTCACACATACCACAGCCTTCAAAGAACCAAGCAACGCTGACACGGTCGCCAACTTTTAGGCTCTTAACATCAGGGGCGATTTCTTTTACGATACCGATCCCTTCGTGACCGAGAACACGTCCTGGAACTTTTCCAAAGTCACCATGGGCAACGTGGAGGTCTGTGTGGCAAACACCACAGTACTCAACTTCTACAAGAGCTTCCCCAGTTTCGAGCGGACGGAGTACTTTTTCTTCAATAGCAACACCAGTGCTTTCTGGATTTACAACAACAGCTTTCATAGCTATCCTCCTTGATTAGTCGTTGAGGTGCAGAGGAAAAGGGGCTTGGCTTGAGAGGTTTTCAAGTGAAGTCGAATTTGAACCGCCTTCTTATTTACTTATATGTGAAGTATATCACGATATTTACTATAGTACAATAGTTTTGAGGTGAAAAACTATGTAATCGCTTAACCGGTTGATAAGACTGTGAAAATTGAACAAATAAGATTGATGCATTGGCGAGTAAATACCTATAAACGCTAGAAAAGTTGACTTTATATCGCCTCTTTAAGGTTTTCAGCAAATTTTCTGAGTTTCTTCTCGAGGGGATTTTGGTATAATATAGAAAGCAATTGATCTTTCTAGTAAGAGAATTTAGAGTGAGAGGTATCTATGTCCCCTTCTATTCAGTTATTGAAAAACCGTTATTTAAAAAATATAAAAGAAAATCCAAATCTCTATATTGGGATTGAGTTGGAGTTTCCTATCGTACATGTAGATGGACAAGCTACCGATATTGAAGTCAGTAAGGATTTGATGTGCTTTTTGGTGGATGCTCTCGGTCTGGAAGTTGAAAAGGAAGACCAGGATGGCAATCCAATTCAACTTGTAGAACCGATCAGTCAAGACCGGATTTTGTTTGAGGTTTCCTACACGACCTTGGAGTTTGCCTTTGGCAGAGCCCAGAAAATCCAAGAGGTCCAAGGACGATTTCAAGCTTATATGAAGGTTATTCAGGAAAAGCTTGGGGAAAAGGATCATGCGATTCAGGGTTGGGGGATTCATCCTAACTGGAATATCAATGATAATCTGCCTGTCGCTTATCCGCGTTACCAGATGCTGATGGCTTATCTGCAGATGGGAAGTCGCCAAGAGAGTGCTGATTTGCATGACTTTCCACAATACGGTGCTTTTATCTGTGGGAGTCAAGTTCAGTTGGACGTATCGACTGCTAACTACCTACATGTCATCAATGCTTTCACCCAGATTGAAGCAGCCAAAGCTTACCTGTTTGCCAATTCTGAGTTTTCGGGAGCAGATTGGGATACTTTGATTTCACGAGATATCTTTTGGGAAGACTCCATGCATGGGATTTATCCAGAGAATGTTGGTGTCAATGCAAAACTCTTCAAAGATGAGGATGATTTCTTTGATTATCTAGACCGCTCTGCGATTTTTACAGCAGAACGAGATGGGGAAACCTACTATTTTTCTCCGATTCGGGCTAGAGATTACCTAGCTACTGATGAAATTTTTGCCTATACTCTAAATGGAAAAGAAACTCTGCTTGTCCCTCAAGAGAAGGATTTTCAAACGCACCGTAGTTACCAATATCAAGACTTGACGACTAGAGGAACGGTCGAATTTCGTAGTGTTTGTACGCAACCCCTAGACCGAACCTTTGCTTCAGCAGCCTTTCATCTAGGTTTGCTAGTTAATTTAGATAAGCTTGAAACTTATCTAGAAACAGCACCTTTCTTTGAGAGATTTGGTCGTGACTACAAATCTTTGAGACGCGAGTTTTCTAAGAAACAGCTTTCAGACGAGGAGACAGCTGGAATTGTTCAATTCTCAAAAGACTTGCTAGCTATAGCAGAGCAAGGTCTTGAAATGAGAGGTCAGCAAGAAATGACCTATTTAGAGCCTTTGAAAGAAAAAATGACTCTATAATTTTCTTATAAAGGAAGAATTTTCTGAAAAATCATGTTATAATGGATGAGACTATAGATAAAGGATAGAGATTTATGACATTAGTTTATCAATCAACGCGAGACGCAAAAAATACCGTAACAGCCAGCCAAGCGATTTTGCAAGGTTTGGCAACAGATGGAGGTTTGTTTACTCCGGTTAGTTATCCAAAGGTAGATTTGGATTTTGACACATTAAAAGATGCTTCTTACCAAGAAGTGGCTAAGTTGGTCTTGTCTGCCTTCTTGGATGACTTTACAGCAGAAGAGTTGGATTACTGTATCACCAATGCCTATGACAGCAAGTTTGATACACCAGCCATTGCCCCTCTTGTCAAACTTGATGGTCAATACAACTTGGAACTCTTCCATGGTTCAACCATTGCTTTTAAAGACATGGCCTTGTCTATCTTGCCATACTTTATGACAACAGCTGCCAAGAAACACGGACTGGAAAACAAGATTGTCATTTTGACAGCGACATCTGGGGACACTGGGAAAGCTGCCATGGCAGGATTTGCGGATGTTCCTGGAACTGAAATTATCGTCTTTTATCCAAAGGACGGTGTCAGCAAGGTGCAAGAGTTGCAAATGACCACTCAAACTGGTGACAACACTCATGTCATCGCCATTGATGGGAACTTTGACGATGCTCAAACCAACGTCAAGCATATGTTCAACGATGTGGCCCTTCGTGAAAAATTGGCAGCTAATAAATTGCAATTTTCATCAGCTAACTCTATGAACATTGGTCGTTTGGTACCACAGATTGTTTATTATGTTTATGCTTACGCTCAGTTGGTTAAGGCTGGTGAAATTGTGGCTGGTGATAAGGTCAACTTCACAGTACCAACAGGAAACTTTGGAAATATCTTGGCTGCCTTTTACGCTAAGCAAATCGGTTTACCAGTTGGTAAGTTGATCTGTGCTTCAAATGACAATAATGTCTTGACAGACTTCTTCAAGACTCGTGTCTATGACAAGAAGCGTGAGTTTAAGGTAACCACTAGCCCATCTATGGATATCTTGGTCTCTTCAAACTTGGAGCGTTTGATTTTCCATCTTTTGGGTAATGATGCGATTAAGACAGCTGAACTCATGGATGCTTTGAACACTCAAGGTCAGTATGAATTGAAAGATTTTGATGCAGAGATTCTTGACCTCTTTGCAGCGGAGTATGCGACAGAAGCGGAAACCGCAGCAGAAATTAAGCGTGTCTACGAGTCAGACTCTTACATCGAGGATCCTCATACAGCAGTTGCTTCAGCCGTATATAAAAAATACCAAGCAGAGACAGGCGATGTGGCTAAGACTGTGATTGCTTCAACAGCTAGTCCATACAAGTTCCCGGTAGTTGCAGTAGAAGCTGTAACAGGGAAAGTAGGCTTGACTGACTTTGAAGCCTTGGCTCAATTACATGAAATCTCAGGAGTGGCTGTGCCACCTGCAGTTGATGGGCTTGAAACAGCTCCAGTTCGTCACAAGACAACTGTTGCGGCAGCAGATATGCAGACTGCAGTAGAAACTTATCTAGGACTTTAAAAGAGAGGAAGTAAACTCGGTTGGGAAACTAACTGAGTTTCTTTTCATCAGGAGGAAGGATTGTTTAAGGAAAATAAGGATATTCTCAATATTGCTCTGCCAGCCATGGGAGAAAACTTTTTGCAGATGCTCATGGGGATGGTAGATAGCTATCTGGTAGCTAACCTGGGTTTGATCGCCATTTCGGGTGTATCTGTAGCTGGAAATATTATCACCATTTATCAGGCTATTTTTATTGCCTTGGGAGCAGCAATTTCGAGTGTCATTTCCAAAAGTTTGGGGCAGAAAGATCAATCTAAACTAGCCTATCATGTGACAGAAGCGCTCAAGATTACTCTGCTACTGAGTTTAGTTTTAGGGGGCTTGTCCATCTTTGCCGGTCAAGAGATGATTGGTCTTTTGGGGACAGAAGCGGCTGTGGCTGAGAGTGGTGGACTATACCTAACTTTGGTTGGTGGGACAATCGTCCTCTTGGGCTTGATGACTAGTCTAGGAGCCTTGATTCGCGCTACTCATAATCCGCGCCTTCCTCTCTATGTAAGTCTTTTATCCAATGCCCTGAATATTCTCTTTTCAAGTCTAGCTATTTTTATTCTTGATATGGGCATAGCTGGTGTTGCTTGGGGGACCATTCTATCTCGTTTGGTCGGGGTTGTGATTTTATGGTCACAATTAAAACTTCCATATACGAGACCAAGGTTTGGACTAGACAAAGACTTACTGACTCTGGCTTTGCCTGCAGCGGGTGAGCGTCTCATGATGCGGGCTGGCGATGTGGTCATTATTGCCTTGGTTGTTTCCTTTGGGACGGAGGCAGTTGCGGGAAACGCGATTGGTGAGGTCTTGACTCAATTTAACTACATGCCTGCTTTTGGTGTCGCGACGGCAACAGTAATGCAGGTGGCACGAGCAGTAGGGGAAGATGATTGGGCAAGGGTAGACAACTTAAGTAAGCAAACTTTTTGGCTATCCCTCTTTCTTATGTTGCCCTTAACACTTAGTATCTATACTCTCGGAACGCCCCTAAGTCACCTCTACACCAGTGATCCTGCGGCTATTGAAGCCAGTGTCTTGGTGACGCTTTTCTCACTACTAGGAACTCCTATGACGACGGGAACAGTCATTTATACTGCTGTCTGGCAGGGTTTGGGAAATGCACGCCTCCCCTTTTATGCGACAAGTATCGGAATGTGGTGTATCCGTATCGGAACAGGCTGCCTGATGGGAATTGTTCTTGGTTGGGGCTTGCCTGGTATTTGGGCAGGGACGCTTTTGGATAATGGTTTCCGTTGGATTTTCCTACGTTATCGTTACCAAGTTTATATGACATCGAAAGGATGAGAAATGCAAGAAATAGCTTTTATTTGGGATTTGGATGGAACTTTGTTGGACTCCTATGAAGCGATTTTAGCAGGAATCGAAGAGACTTTTGCCCAGTTTGACATTCCTTATGATAAGGCTGAGGTTCGTGCCTTTATTCTAAAAACTTCCGTTCAAGATCTGTTGGAAAAGGTGGGAGAAGAAAGAGGCTTGGATGCTGATATGCTCAATCAGGTTCGTGCTCAGAGTTTGGCTGAGAAGAATGCTCAAGTTGTTCTGATGCCGGGGGCGCGTGAAATCTTAGCTTGGGCAGACCAGCAAGGAATTGAGCAGTTTGTTTATACCCATAAAGGGGACAATGCTTTTACAATTTTGGAAAATTTGGGTTTGGCCCACTATTTCACAGAAATTTTAACCAATCAAAGTGGCTTTTCTCGGAAGCCTAGTCCAGAAGCTGCGATTTATCTTCTAGATAAGTATGAACTAGATCCTCAGCAAACTTATTATATAGGGGATCGGACTTTGGATATCGAATTTGCTCAAAATAGTGGGATTCAAAGTATCAATTTCCTTGCCTCACCTGTACCTTGTAATCAACAGATAGAGCATTTAGAAGACATTAGCTCGCTTTCCTTCTAGAATTTTCTTCAAGAATAATGTGTTAGCCTGATGACAAGAAACTAACAAACTATTTCAAGTAATGTAATTTGTTACAACGAATGTACAGTTCTGTTAAATAGCCCCAAAAGGGCTTTTTTTCTATTTTCTTTGTGTTATGATAGACAGGTACTACATTTGAAAAGGAGTTTGATAGTATGAAGAAAAGAATTATTTTAGCATCAACAGTAGCCTTGTCCCTTGCCCCTGTATTGGCAACCCAAGCAGAAGAACTAGTATGGACAGCGCGTAGTGTTGAGCAAATTCAAAACGATGTTACCAAGAATGAGAATAAAACAAGCTATACGATTCAGTATGGTGATACCTTAAGTACCATTGCCGAAGCTTTGGGAGTGGATGTGAACGTTCTTGCTAACTTGAACAAGATTAGCAATATTGATTTGATCTTCCCTGAGACAGTCCTTACAACAACTGTCAATGAAAAAGAAGAAGTGACAGAGGTTGAAATTCAAACCCCTGATACAGTTCAAGGTGGCGAAGGAACAACTGCAATAGCAGATTTGACAACCAACCAAGTCACTGTAGATGACCAAACTGTACAGGTTGAAGATTTAACTCAACCAGTTGTAGAAACAACTGTAGCTGAGCCAGTGGCAGAAGCAACAACAGAAGCTGTTACAGAAGTTGTAGCACCGGTAGAAGAGTCAGTAGTAGAAGCCACTACTGAAGTTGCAACACCAGCAGAAGGATCTGCAGCAGAAACAACAACAGGAGCCGTTGCAGAAGTTTCAGCACCAGTGGAAGAGCCGGTCGCAGAAACACCTGTAGTGGAAGAAACGACTACAACAGAAGCACCAGTTACAGAGACTCAATCAGCACCATCAACTTATCAAGCTGAAGCAAGCCAAGGTTCATCAGCTACTTATGCAGCACCAGCAGCACCTGATTATGCAAGTATTGCAGCTTCAAAATCAGAAAATGCAGGTTTTCAGCCACAAACGGCTGCCTTTAAAGAAGAAGTAGCAAACTTGTTCGGAATCACATCATTTAGTGGTTACCGTCCAGGAGATAGTGGAGACCATGGAAAAGGCCTTGCCATTGACTTTATGGTTCCAGTAAGTTCAGCTCTTGGAGACCAAATTGCAGATTATGCTATCCAAAATATGGCTAGCCGAGGCATCAGCTACATCATCTGGAAACAACGTTTCTATGCACCATACGATAGCAAATACGGACCAGCCTACACTTGGAATCCAATGCCAGACCGTGGTAGTGTTACAGAAAACCACTATGACCACGTTCACGTTTCTATGAACTAATGATTAATAAGAAGCTATACATTTAAAAGTGTAGCTTCTTTTTTTGTAAAAATAGTATTTATAAGTGAAATAAAATCTAAAACACGCTAGAATGTAAGCGAATACAAAATCGTGCTAACGATTTTAAGCATAGAAAGAAAGGATGATAAGGATGACAAACCGATTAAAAACTCCATTTGAGAAAACAAGAGATGATTTTGAACAGGAATTTACTAGAGAAATTGTTGAACTCTTGATTTTTACCCTCCAAAATGTAAATGGAGCAATCTCTTTAAAAGATGGATGCAAGATACCGTTCGTTCATTTTAAAGCTAGTGTCAATGTCGAAACTCAGGACTTTTCTGAACTTGAAGGACGTTTGGAATGGCTCTTGACTCCAGAAGAATTTGAAGAAAAACGATGGGGCTTTAGTTTTGAACCCTACAAAATTCATCGTATTAAATGTCAAAAACGCCCCTTCATGGAGCTAGAGCCTTATATGTCAGAAGTGGCTAACAACTGCTACCGCTTGCTGGAATACCTAGATGACCAATCCACGGACTCTAGGTTAGAGAACTTGATTGAAAGCTATCAAAAACCTGTTATCATTCAAGACGCTCTTGGCGAATTCACCTTAAATAGAGCCTATTCTTGGTTTGAAGGCTTCATCACCTATGAAGGCGGTAAGATTCATGCTATGTTTGATGCGGGTGCAGATGAAAGTCTTCCTCCAAGTTCTTTCGATGATTTAAAGAAATTTATGGGATCTTTCCAAGTTCAAGATGCTCAGATTAAAGACTATATCGTCAAAGAACTGTGGGAAACAGCTCAAGACTGGATTGATTCAGATGAAAATGATGTGGAGTTAACAGAAGAGTATTTTACCAACTCTCTTTTCTTGAGTGAACTCTCTGTTAACGAAGAGGGGCAATTAACTCTCTACTATGATGATCGTGAAGAAATTTTTGCAGGTCATGCCATCGAAGTTGTCATCGATAAAGAGGGAGAAATCCTTCGAGCAGATTTGGTAGGTTAGTGCTGGATTTTATTTAGAATATAGAAGTAATAGCCTTTTGGGATTGAAACCAAGAGGCTATTTTTCGGTGTGAGCAAAATAGTTGCGTTTTTAATCTTTATGTATTATACTTGACAAGTCAATTATTGATAAATCAAATATAAAAGAAAGGAGAAAATACTAAAAATGCATGAATTGCTATACCAGCTCCATTTAACAGATCAGACCATCACTCAACTTTTTGAGAAACAATTGGGAATTAGTTTGACCCGCTATCAAATCCTGCAATTTTTACTGCAACAGTCACCCTGTAACCAGATTGCCGTTCAGGAGAAGTTACAGATTGACCAGGCAGCCTTGACCCGTCATTTTAAGATACTGGAGTCAGAGGGCTATGTCAGTCGCAATCGGAATCCAATCAATCAACGAGAAGTCTTAGTTGAATTAAGCCAAGAAGCCAAGAATCAACTCTTGGTCAATCCGCCTAAACATCACTTGCGAGTGAAGGAGCAGATGGAGAACATCTTATCCTCTACTGAGCAGCAAGACCTGACAGCTTTGTTGACAAAACTAGTATTAGGATTAGAAAAAATAGAATTTTAAGGAGAAAACGATGTCAATCATTACTACTATTTTAGCAACCCTTGTTGCCCTCGAACATTTTTATATCTTTTATTTGGAGAGTATCGCAACCCAATCAGACGCAACTAGCCGAGTCTTTAATATGGAAATGGAAGAGTTGACTCGACCATCTGTAACCTCACTTTTCAAAAACCAAGGAATTTATAATGCCTTGATTGGGGTATTTCTTATTTACGGAATTTATATCTTACATAGCTTAGAAATCGTAACAATCTTTGTTTTATTTGTCATAGGAGCAGCGACCTATGGTGCCTTAACTGCAGATAAAAAAATCATTCTCAAACAAGGTGGACCGGCAATCTTAGCACTCTTGAGTATCCTTTTCTTGAAATAAAAAGGACCAGCACTTTCTATAGAAGGTGCTGGTTTTAATCATTCACATTAAACTTTTCTCCGCTTGATTTCGAGTAATCTTTGATAAAAGAAGAATTGACTACTATAGATATAAGGGAAAGTAGGGATGCTCGCAATTCCGAAGCTGATCCAGATAAGGAGATACCAAGGAAGTAGCTGTAAATCAAGTACGAAGCGTTGGAACTTATAACCTTTCATAAGGAAGCGACTGGTTTTGAGTACGCGACTTGGCTTGGCAATTCCAATTGCAAGGGTATCACATAGGAGAAGCTCTACTTGGGAATAAGCGTAGTATTGCGGCAGATAGGCAATGGTTCCCAAAATCATCAGAAAGACGCTACCAAAGAAGTAGAGTGCAAAAGTGAGCAGAAAATGTTCGATATCTGAATTGGTGACGTCTACGGCTGGAAATTCGGGATGAAGTTCTACAAATTTACGAGCCATGGCACTGCTATAAAAGAGCAAGTAGGCACCAAAAAGATTAGGGATGCTCCACAAAAAGAGATAGAAACGCTTGAGCAAGAGAGTCAGAAAGGTCTGGGTGAAGAAGCGATTGTCAAGTAAGGACAGACTATCTTTAAAGGAAAGCTCTATCTCAGAAATTCTGTAGAGATTAATGGTTGTAAACAGAGCACCAGCTAGGATAATAGAACTTGTAAATCCTACTACTAGAGGAAAGAGTGAAGACTGGATCAAGCTCATCAAAAAAGTAAAGAAGGATTGCTCAAGAATCCCCTCATCAAGTAGGGATAATGGGCTTATAAAGCTGGATAGAATCAGGAAAATGCTTGGTAATAAAAAGACAAGCAATAGACGAGGATGTTCAGCTTGAAACTGTTTAGCTTGTTGACGAACTTCTTTTAAATCAATTTTTGGGTATTTCATTCTTTCATTATACCATAGTTCGTGACAGTTCCTGTTTTTTTTGATAGAATCATACAGTATGCCCTTGGGCACAAAGTAAGAACTGGGACTGTCTTTCCCAGCTTCGGAGGTAAAAAATGTCAGATTCACCAATCAAATATCGTTTGATTAAGAAAGAAAAACACACGGGAGCTCGTTTGGGTGAGATTATCACGCCACATGGAACCTTCCCAACTCCTATGTTTATGCCGGTTGGGACTCAAGCAACTGTTAAAACCCAATCGCCAGAAGAATTGAAAGAGATGGGTTCAGGGATCATCCTCTCCAACACCTATCACTTGTGGCTACGTCCTGGAGATGAGTTGATTGCTCGAGCAGGTGGGCTTCATAAGTTCATGAACTGGGACCAGCCTATCTTGACAGATAGTGGAGGTTTTCAAGTTTATTCCCTAGCAGATAGTCGTAATATCACAGAGGAAGGTGTGACTTTCAAAAACCACCTCAATGGTTCCAAGATGTTCCTTTCACCTGAAAAAGCCATCTCTATCCAGAACAATCTAGGCTCAGATATCATGATGTCCTTTGATGAGTGCCCTCAATTTTATCAACCTTATGATTATGTGAAAAAATCAATCGAACGGACCAGCCGTTGGGCTGAGCGTGGGTTAAATGCTCACCGTCGTCCGCATGACCAAGGTTTATTTGGGATTGTGCAAGGGGCAGGATTTGAAGATCTTCGTCGTCAGTCAGCTCAGGATCTTGTCAGCATGGACTTCCCAGGCTACTCTATCGGTGGACTAGCAGTTGGAGAAACTCACGAAGAGATGAACGCAGTTTTGGACTTCACCACTCAACTCCTTCCTGAGAATAAACCTCGCTACTTGATGGGAGTGGGAGCGCCAGATAGCTTGATTGATGGGGTGATTCGTGGGGTCGATATGTTTGACTGTGTCTTGCCGACTCGTATCGCTCGTAACGGTACTTGTATGACTAGCCAAGGACGTTTGGTTGTCAAGAATGCCCAGTTCGCTGAGGACTTTACACCACTTGATCCTGAGTGCGATTGCTACACATGTAAGAACTATACACGTGCTTATCTTCGTCACTTGCTCAAGGCCGATGAAACCTTTGGTATCCGCTTGACCAGTTACCATAATCTCTACTTCTTGCTCAATCTGATGAAGCAGGTTCGTCAGGCTATTATGGATGACAATCTCTTGGAATTCCGTGAGCATTTTGTTGAAAAATATGGCTACAATAAATCAGGTCGTAATTTCTAAGTTTAGTAGACTAAAGCTGAAATCCTAAGTTTTCTCTTAGGATTTTTCTTCTTTTTTTGATAAAATAAAGGTAGTATGGAATGAACATTAGATGGTTTTTTTACTACTCTAATGAACGGAGAATAAACTCGTATGCGTATAAAATGGTTTTCCTTGATTAGGATTACAGGCTTACTCTTGGTACTCTTGTACCATTTTTTTCAGACGGTTTTTCCAGGAGGTTTCTTTGGGGTTGACGTCTTCTTCACCTTTTCAGGTTTTCTAATTACGTCACTCCTGTTAGAAGAATTTGGACAAAAAGGTAAGATTGATATTCTAGGATTTTTTAGGAGACGTTTTTATCGGATTTTCCCTCCAGTCGTCTTGATGATTCTCGTCGTTATGCCCTTTACTTTCTTAGTTCGCCAAGATTATATAGCCGGGATTGGTAGTCAGATAGCTGGTGTTCTTGGTTTTATGACTAACTTCTATGAAATGTTAACAGGGGGAAGTTATGAATCTCAGTTCATCCCCCATCTCTTTGTTCATAACTGGAGTTTAGCGGTTGAAGTTCATTACTATATCTTGTGGGGCTTGGCAGTTTGGTTCTTGTCCAAGCGGGTAAAATCATCTGGACAATTAAGAGGGCTAGTCTTTCTTCTATCATCAGCTGTCTTTATCATCGGTTTTCTTTCAATGTTTATCGGTAGCTTCATCGTTTCTTCCTACTCGACGCTCTACTTTTCTAGCTTTACTCACGTCTATCCTTTCTTTCTAGGCAGTATTTTGGCATCTTTGGTAGGTGTTCGTCAAACGACTACTCTTGTTAAGCGTTTAAATAATACCTGGGATTTGAAAAAGACCTTGCTAGTATTCGGGGCAGGTCTCGGAGTTTTACTCTTATTGACCTTCTTCGTGAAATTCAATTATCTCTTTGCCTACTTGCTTGGCTTCTTGTTGGCAAGTTTAGCTGCTCTTTTGATGATCGTTGCAGCACGACTTTTGCATGAGAAAACTCCGACGATTGAAGAGCCAAAGGTAATTAGCTTCTTAGCTGACACCAGCTATGCCGTTTATCTTTTCCACTGGCCGTTTTATATCATTTTCTCTCAGTTGATGAGCAATCTACCAGCAGTGATTCTCACCACTATCTTCTCTTATCTCTTTGCAAGCCTTTCTTTCTATGTGATTGAACCTTTCATTGCAGGGAAGAACAGTAGCTTATTGCAAAAGGTAAAAGAAATTCCGCATATTCTACCAATCTTTGCGGGTAGCGTTGGATTTCTTAGCTTGCTGACACTGATTGTGATGCTTATTGCTCCCCAAGTAGGCGCTTTTGAAACGGATTTGATGGTAAATGGCCTCAATCAAGCTCAAACCAATATTACCCGTACAAAAACCATGGCGGATCAAGCAGAAGCAAGTCGCTACAATATTGCCGAAGGTGTATCCATCATCGGAGATTCTGTAACCTTGCGTGCAACACCTGGACTAAAAGAGGTTCTACCAGACGCTCAGACAGATGGTCAAGTCAGCAGAAATACCAAGCAAGCCAATGCTATTATGCTCAACCACAGTCAGAATAAAGTCCTCCCTAAAATAGTCGTTATTGCTACTGGAGTGAATAACCCTGAGGATTATAAGGCTGATATTGATTCTTTGATAACAAATCTACCTAAGGGCCATCAGCTTGTACTTGTGACACCTTATGAAGGGGACAAAACTCAAGCAACTCAGCCTTATGTAGAACAGTATGCTAGCTATGTGCGTGAAGTAGCTCAAAAGTATCCTTACATTGAGGTTGCAGACTGGAATCAGGTGTCTAAAGATCATCCAGACATCTGGAAAGGAACGGACCAGGTTCACTTTGGAAGTGATAATACCAAACTAGAAGAGGGAGCTAAGCTCTACGCAGAAACGATAGCATCAGCTATCAAGGCCTTGGCAGATAAACCTGTGAAGTCAAAATAATATTTAAAAAGTAGAGATGACCTTTCTCTACTTTTTCTTTTTAGAAAGTATTTCTTAGAAGCTCAATCATTCTCTAAGTTTATCTCTTTAACCTATGCCAATATCCTCTTGCTCTAGGTTGCTAGGTTTTTGGGCAGTTTGGACCAACTATGGCAATCTCTATGCTTTCGTTTTTATGGCGAATCCAGTCTTGATTGGGAAAAACTTGCCAAATTGTCAGAATTATGAGAAAATAGGTGCAGTTTACAAATGGAGGGAATGCAATGAGAGAAGATATCAAAATCAATGATCGTGCTTTAGCATTAGGGGATCAAATCATTGACAAGCTAGAAAAAGTTTACGATACAGATGTGGAACTAGATGTCTATAATCTTGGCTTGATTTACGAGATTCATTTGGACGAGGCTGGTCTTTGTACAATTGTCATGACCTTCACCGATACTGCCTGTGACTGTGCAGAAAGTTTACCCATCGAAATCGTGGCAGGCTTGAAACAGATAGAGGGAATTGAGGATGTCAGGGTTGAAGTTACTTGGTCACCTGCCTGGAAGATTACACGAATCAGTCGCTATGGTCGCATAGCGCTTGGACTACCACCACGCTAAAATACAAGAGCTCTCTGCTAATAAACAGAGAGCTGTTTTGTTATTAGATTCCCTTAACTGCGAAATAGTGTCCACTTGAATTTGCAAAGTTAAAGTTAGGGAAAGGTTGAGTATTGATCGGACTAGTGGTATCAGTCACTGCAGCTAGGCGCTCGTGAAGGGCGTGAAGGTCTACTGACTCAAAGAGTAGGCTTGGCTTCATATCGATTACTTCTGGCGATACCTGACGAATAAAGTCTTTGGCGTAGACAGTGAAAGTCAGCGTACTGTCAGTGTGAGGTTTCATCTCAAAAGTTTCAAATCCCATTATTTCTGATTGATTAAAAACTTCAAATCCAATGGCAGACCAAAAGTCTCTCTCCATTGCTACATCATCTACGTAGTGCATAATTCCTGTATTTTGTGAAAACATTGTTTCTCCTTCATAATCATAGTTAGAGCAATTATCTTACACATTTCACGAGATAAGACAAAGGATTAGAAAAAGCAGTCCTTTAGTTACTGCTTTTAGTTACTGCTTTTAGTTACTGCTTATTTTTCTAATTATTTTTTACCAGATTGTTCCATATTCCAGAAGTCTGTAACGGCACCACGTGATGCAGAAGATACGGTGTGGGCATACTTACCAAGGACACCACGGCTATAGAGTGGTGGCAAGGTTGTTTCTGCCTTGCGTTTTTCAAGTTCTTCATCGGAAACGGCCATGGAAATTTCTTTTGTATCTTGGTCGACAGTGACGATATCGCCTGTACGGAGATAGGCAATTGGTCCACCATCCTGAGCTTCAGGAGCGATATGTCCAACAACCAATCCATAAGTACCACCAGAGAAGCGTCCGTCTGTCAAGAGGGCAACCTTGTCTCCTTGTCCCTTACCAACGATCATTGATGAAAGTGATAGCATCTCAGGCATACCAGGACCACCCTTAGGTCCAACGAAACGAACAACGACAACATCGCCATCAACGATTTCATCTGACAAGACAGCTTGGATAGCATCTTCTTCTGAGTCAAAGACCTTAGCTGGACCAACGTGACGACGAACCTTAACACCTGACACCTTGGCAACTGCACCGTCAGGAGCAAGATTACCGTTCAAGATAATAAGCGGACCGTCTGCACGTTTTGGATTTTCAAGTGGCATGATGACTTTTTGACCTGGTGTGAGGTCTGCAAAGTCAGCTAAGTTTTCAGCGACAGTCTTACCAGTACATGTGATACGGTCTCCGTGAAGGAATCCATTTGCTAGCAAGTACTTCATAACCGCAGGCACACCACCAACTTCGTAAAGGTCTTGGAAGACATACTGACCAGAAGGTTTCAAGTCAGCTAAGTGAGGTACACGTTCTTGGATTGTATTGAAGTCCTCAAGTGACAAGTCAACGTTAGCTGCGTGGGCAATAGCAAGCAAGTGAAGAGTGGCATTTGTAGAACCACCGAGAGCCATTGTCACTGTAATGGCATCTTCAAAGGCTTCACGAGTCAAGATATCAGACGGTTTGAGACCGAGCTCCAGCATCTTAACAACAGCACGTCCAGCTGCTTCTATGTCTTCTTTCTTATCAGCAGATTCTGCTGGGTGAGAAGAAGAACCTGGCAAGCTCATCCCCAAAACTTCGATAGCAGTCGCCATAGTATTGGCAGTATACATACCACCACAACCACCAGGCCCAGGGCAAGCATTACATTCGAGACGTTTCACGTCTTCCGCTGTCATATCACCGTGGTTCCATTTACCGATTCCTTCAAATACAGAAACCAAGTCGATGTCTTTGCCATCCAGTTTTCCAGGGGCGATAGTACCACCGTAAGCGAAAATAGCTGGGATATTCATATTGGCAATGGCAATCATGGAACCAGGCATGTTCTTGTCACAGCCACCGATAGCCACAAAGGCATCCACGTTGTGACCACCCATAGCAGCTTCGATAGAATCCGCAATGATATCACGTGACGTTAGAGAGAAGCGCATACCAGGCGTTCCCATGGCAATCCCGTCTGCTACCGTAATGGTTCCAAATTGAACCGGCCAAGCACCAGCAGATTTGACACCTTCTTTTGCAAGCTTACCGAAGTCATGCAAGTGGATATTACATGGTGTATTTTCTGCCCAAGTCGAAATGACTCCCACAATTGGTGTTTCAAAGTCCTTATCTGTCATACCAGTCGCACGAAGCATGGCACGGTTTGGTGATTTAACCATGCTGTCATAAATGCTACTGCGGTGACGTTTATCTAATTCTGTCATTAAGTTCCCTCCCATTTCAGTTCTTACCATTATAGCACATTTTAAAAACAATGAACAGAAGAAAATTCTTGAATTTTCAGACAATTCAAACCATTGAAATCTTCTTAAAAAAGATTGCATATTTTTGTTGACATTTAAAATTAAAGTGATATCATTTAGATATCAAACACAGGAGGTCATTCTGATGACTGAAAAACTAATCAATTCAAAACCAAATGGTGTAGTAGCATTGGTGCTCATTGAGTTGGCAATCGTACTTGGTTTCCTTATATTTATAATGGGTGCTGGTTCGGAAAATATTTTTGGAATTATTATCGGGCTTTTATTAATCTTAATTTCAGCACTAGCTCATGCTGGTTTAAAAGTTGTCAAACCTCAGGAAGCACTGGTTTTGACCCTCTTTGGTAACTATACTGGGACCATCAAAGAACCTGGTTTTTACTTTGTCAATCCCTTCAGCATAGCGGTCAATCCTGCAAACCACACTCGACTCGGACAAAGTGGTGACGTTAGCACGAAATCCCCTTTTTCAGGGATGAAATCATCAAATGGCAATGATGTAAATCTTGAAATTGGCAAGAAACAGATTTCTCTCAAAGTTATGACCTTGAGTAATTCTCGTCAAAAGATTAACGATTGCTTAGGTAATCCTGTTGAAATCGGAATCGCGGTAACTTGGAGAGTTGTTGATACAGCCAAAGCAGTCTTTAACGTAGATAACTATAAAGAATATCTCTCATTGCAGTGTGATAGCGCCCTTCGTAATATTGTCCGCATCTATCCTTATGATGTGTCTCCGAATGTGGATACTACAGGTGATGGGCAAGCCGATGAAGGAAGCCTCCGTGGTTCTAGTGAGATTGTAGCTAGTCGCATTCGTGAGGAAATTCAAAGTCGTGTAGAGGACGCTGGTTTGGAAATCCTTGAAGCACGTATTACTTACCTAGCTTATGCACCGGAAATTGCAGCTGTCATGCTTCAACGCCAACAAGCATCAGCCATTATTGATGCACGTAAGATGATTGTTGATGGCGCTGTAGGAATGGTTGAAATGGCACTAGAACGTCTCAATGAAGGAGAATTAGTAGAACTTGACGAAGAACGAAAAGCTGCTATGGTATCAAATCTCCTAGTCGTTCTCTGTGGCAATCATGATGCACAACCAATTATCAATACAGGAAGCCTTTATTAGAAATGGCAGAAGCTAAAAAAAAGCAAATCCCCCTTCGACTCTCGAATAAGTTATATGCTGCACTCGCATCATGGGCAGAAGATGACTTCCGATCAGTCAATGGGCAAATCGAATATCTTCTCACCGAATGCGTCAAACAACGGAAAAAAGACGGGAAATACGTCTCAGAGACCATTGATGAACCATTCGAGATTGAAATTTAATCTATTTTCCTATCCAGAACCTTGGATAGGAAATTTTTTTAATCTTTTTTTGTCAAGTAACTTTACTTTACAAAAAAGTTTTGATATACTATTAAAGTTGATGAAAATCAAACCTAACTGAATTATATCTTAAAAGGAGAAAAACAAAATGGCAGTACCTGCACGTCGCACTTCAAAAGCGAAGAAAAACAAACGTCGTACACACTACAAAGTAACAGCTCCATCTGTAAACTTTGACGAAACTACTGGAGATTACTCACGTTCTCACCGTGTATCACTTAAAGGATACTACAAAGGACGTAAGATCGCTAAAGCTGCATCAGCTGAATAATAGAAGGGAGATACCATGCGCGTAAATATTACACTTGAACACAAAGAATCTGGTGAACGCTTGTACCTTACTTCTAAAAACAAACGTAACACTCCAGACCGTCTTCAATTGAAGAAATACTCACCAAAACTTCGCAAACACGTTGTGTTTACAGAAGTGAAGTAAGCATTCAATACGAATCAATACATAAGAAAAACGCTCATTCTGTACTGACCCCAAAAAGTTAGACAATTAATTTATTCAAAGGATTTAGTTCTGTATTGTACAGGACTAAGTCCTTTTAGTTTTACTTTAATTCTTTTATTGTTGTAGTAATCAATATAGTCTACAATAGCTTGTTCCAAGTGCTCAAGTGACTGAAACGTATTCTCATAACCATAAAACATTTCAGACTTAAGAATGCCAAAAAAAGATTCCATCATACCGTTGTCTTGGCTGTTTCCCTTGCGTGACATAGATGCTTGAATTCCCTTACTCTCTAGGAACCGATGATAAGAATCATGTTGGTATTGCCAACCTTGGTCACTATGGAGAATCGTATCCTCGTAGTGTTTCTCTGTGAAGGCCTGTTCCAACATCGTTTTTACTTGTTCTAAGTTGGGTGAAGTTGAAAGATTATAGGCGATAATTTCGCTATTAAAACCATCTAAAACTGGTGATAAGTAAAGCTTTTGAGTACTTGCTGGAATGGCAAATTCTGTCACATCTGTGTAGCACTTTTCCATTGGTTTGGCTGCTTCAAATTGGCGTTGAATAAGGTTATCTGCTTTCTTGCCAACGTCTCCTTTATGAGAAGAATATTTTCGTTTCTGTCGCATTTTAGCTTGTAAATTGAGTACTTTCATCAAGCGTTGAACTCTTTTATGATTTACCAGATAACCACGATTTCTTAGTTCTAAATGAATCCGACGATAACCATAATTTCCCTTATGTTCGATAAAAATGGATTGAATTTCAGCTTTAAGCTCTTGGTCCTTATATGGTTTGTCTAGCTGTTTCAAGTGATAGTAGTAGGTCGAACGAGCTAGTTTAATGGCTTTTAGAAGAATATCTAACGAAAACTCAGTCATTAATTCTTGAACAATTTCTGTCTTTCTTCTTTCTCTTTTTCCTCCTTCAATCGGAGTTCTCTCAACTTTTTTAGGATGGCATTCTCCGCTCTCAGGTACTCATTTTCTGCTTGAAGACGTTCTAATTCTGTCCTCTCTTCAGGTCTCTTTTTTGGCTTACGTCCCATTTTAGGTATTCTCCCTCTTGTTTTCTCAACAATAGTATACCCGTTTTTCTTGTATTGTGCCAACCAATTCGAAAGCAATCCACTACTTGGAAGAGCATAATCCAGAGACACCCTAATTTGTGAACGACCTTCAAGAAGAACTTTATCAATGATCTCTTGTTTTAGTTCAGGAGAATAGTAACAATTCTTTCCTTTTTTGACGATTTCTATTCCATAACGATCAATCAATTTAATCATGTACTGAAGATTAGAAATGTTTATCCCAAATTGATTTGAAAGTTGTCTGAAGCTCTCTCCTTGCTTTTTGAGTTCATAGATCTGAATCTTATCCTCATATGTTAATTTCATAATAAAAACACCCCGAAAGTTAGATTTTTATGTCTAACTTTTGGGATGCAGTTCATTCCAAGCGTTTTTTTCTTTTGTTAATTTTACTATATTTCAGTTCAATCTCTACCTTTTTCACTACCTTTTTTAGATAAATATATCATCTGGATATTGAAGTTAAGCCCTGCTATCATTTCGATGGCAGGGCTTTTTAATGTTTGGTACACTACCTTCTTATCTATATTTTGATGGAGCTGAAGTTGACATCTACAAAGTTTAATGTTAGAATACATTCAAAAATATATTTGAATGAGGTGTTTTATGATTCAAAATATTGTTAGTTCAATAATCCTGTATTCTGGGACAGCCGTAGACTTACTTATTATCCTAATGTTATTTTTTGCCAAAAGAAAAAGCAGAAAAGACATCATTAACATCTATTTAGGACAATTTCTAGGCTCTGTTAGTCTAATATTGCTAAGTTTATTTTTTGCATTTGTCTTAAATTATATTCCTAGTAAAGAGATTTTAGGTTTGCTCGGTTTGATTCCAATTTTCCTAGGACTCAAAGTTTTGCATTTAGGAGATTCTGATGGAGAAGCTATTGCAAAAGATGGTTTGCGCAAAGATGATAAAAACCTGATTTTTCTAGTCGCTATGATTACTTTTGCAAGTTGTGGTGCTGACAATATTGGTGTTTTTGTCCCATATTTTACTACCTTAAATTTAACGAATTTGATAGTAACTTTACTTACTTTTCTAGTCATGATTTATCTCTTGGTTTTTTCTGCCCAAAAATTGGCACAAGTCCCTTCTGTTGGAGAAATTTTGGAAAAATATAGCAGATGGTTTATTGCCAGTGTTTATTTAGGACTGGGGATATATATCCTGATTGAAAACAACGTTTTTGACATGCTAAGGACTGTGTTCGGCTAGGAGAAAAAATTATGAAAAAAGATAGTATCTGCCAAGTGGATGTTATTAATCAACAAAACGTTACAACCGCAACGAACTACCTTGAAAAGGAAAAAGTCCAAAAATCACTTCGTATTTTATCAAAGTTTACCGATAATAAACAGATAAATATCATCTTTTATCTCCTTGCTGTTGAAGAACTCTGTGTCTGTGATATAGCCTGTTTACTAAATCTCAGTATGGCATCTGCCTCCCACCATCTTCGTAAACTAGCCAATCAAAACATCTTGGATACTAGAAGAGAGGGGAAAATTATATATTATTTTATAAAAGATGAGGAAATCAGAGATTTTTTTAATCAACTAGGATAACAACTATTTTTACGTCTAGAGCGTTTTTGTGTTGTTTAAGAAGAATAGATAGAGGTTTTAGATAACTACACATATTAGTTTTTTTAAAAATGAGATTTAATCGATGATAACTAGAAAGGATTATTACTAAATATCTTGTTTATTGCCAATTAAAAGACGGTAGAATCGTCATCCTACGGTGTTGTTGCTTTTTAAATGCAAGAAGTGACAGAAGGAAAATATAGAAAACACCTTTTACATTTAATAGGCAGGCGGAAGGTTTCAAGAGGAAAAACTTGGAACTTTGAGTGTACCAATTGGGTAAATCACTAGTACATTATACTCTTCGAAAATCAAATTCAAACCACGTCAGCTTAGCCTTGTCGTACTCAAGTACAGCCTTCGGGTCGCTTCCTAGTTTGCTCTTTGATTTTCATTGAGTATTAGATGTTTTATAGATTTCGAAAGTAAATTGGAAGGATTTTCAAATTATCCCCTCAGCAAAAAAGCTGGAAACATTTGTCAGAGCTATTGACAAATGCAAAAGAATCAGATAGAATAGTAAAGTATGTTTAGTAACTGATCACTTTATAGCCGGCTAAACGAATACAAAATCTATGAGGAGGTATTCATCGTGAAACGTACTTATCAACCAAGTAAACTACGTCGTGCGCGTAAACACGGATTCCGTAACCGTATGTCAACTAAAAACGGTCGTCGCGTATTGGCAGCTCGTCGTCGTAAAGGACGCAAAGTTTTGGCTGCATAATCCAAACGAATTCAACAATGAAGTCAGTAGGAACTCGAGTCTACTGGCTTTTGTTTTGCCCTAAAATAATAGTTTGTATAAGCTTTCTATTTTTTCTATAATATTTCATATACTATATAAATGGAGAATATTTATGAAAAAATCAAAAGCTCTCTTACTAGGGGTTGGAATTTTGAGTGCTAGCTTCTTGATGGTAGCTTGTAGCTCGACACAGTCAAATGCATCTGATAAAACCTACTCTTATGTATTTGCTAGCAATCCAGATACATTAGACTACATTACTTCGACACGTGGCTCGACGTCTAGCATTACGACAAACTTGATTGATGGACTGTTGGAAAATGATAAGTATAGCAATCTGGTTCCTTCCATGGCTGAATCATGGACAGTATCAAAAGATGGTTTGACCTATACCTATAAAATCCGTAAAGGTGTCAAGTGGTATACCTCTGAAGGGGAAGAATATGCAGAGGTAACAGCTCATGACTTTGTGACAGGCCTCAAGTATGCGGCGGATAAAAAGGCAGAAAACTTGTTCTTGGTGCAAGACTCTATCAAAGGTTTGGCGGACTATGTTGAGGGTCAATCATCAGACTTTGAGGCTGTCGGTATCAAGGCAGTCGATGACTATACTCTCCAATATACCTTAAACAAGCCAGAGTCCTACTGGAATTCTAAGACAACAGGTGGAATTTTAAGTCCTGTCAATGAAGCCTTTTTGAAATCTAAGGGGGACGAATTTGGAAGTGTAACTCCATCTAGTATCCTGTCAAATGGGGCATACTTGTTCAAATCATTCACATCAAAATCTTTGATTGAGTTTGAAAAGAATCCTAATTATTGGGACAAGGACAATGTGAAGATTGAGAAAGTAAAACTTTCCTTCTATGATGGTTCAGACCAAGACAGTTTGGCTAGAGGATTCTTGGAAGGCAACTATACAGACGGGCGTATCTTCCCAACAAGCTCTGTGTTTGATCAGTTGAAAAAAGGGAATGAAGATAAGATTACCTATACCCCTCAAAATGCTATAACCTTCTACTACCTTTTCAATGTCAATCGTCAAAGCTACAAGCAAACCATGAAACAGACGGACAAAGAAAAGACGGATTCTCGTCTAGCAATGCAAAACAAAGACTTCCGTCAGGCTATTAACTTTGCCTTTGACCGTCATGCCTATGCTGCCCAGACAAATGGAGAAGATGGAGCTGACCGAATCCTTCGAAACACAGTCACACCAAGTAACTTTGTTCAAATCGGTGGCAAAAACTTTGGAGATGCTGTCAATGAAAAGATGGTCAACTATGGTACAGAGTGGTCTAATATCAATCTGAACGATGCTCAAGCTGCTTTCTTGGACCCTGAAAAAGCTAAGGCTGAATTTGCCAAGGCTAAAGAAAGTTTGCAGGCAGAAGGGGTGACCTTCCCTATCCACTTGGATATGTTGGTAGACCAAACTGCTAAGTTGGATGTTCAGCAGGCAAGCTCCTTCAAGCAGACCGTTGAAGCAACGCTTGGTTCAGATAATGTGGTCATTGATATCATTCAATTGTCACCAGATGAGAAAGACAATGCTACCTTCTTTGCGGATACCGCCGATCAAAAGGATTATGACATCGATATCTCAGGATGGAGTGGAGATTTCTCAGATCCGAAAACCTATCTTGACCTTTTGGATCCAGACTCAGGTTCTCAACTAAAAAATCTTGGCTTGACTCCAGGGAAAGACAATGATATCAAGGAAAAACTCGGTCTAGCTACCTACAAGAAGTTGTTGGATGCGGCAGATAGTGAGAATGAAAATACGCAAACACGTTATGAAAAATTTGCCGAAGTTCAAGCTTGGTTGACAGATAGTGCTCTCTTCCTACCAGTTCAAAGTGCAGGAGCAAATCCTATCTTCCGCAAGACTGTACCGTTTACAGGGGCCTTCTCATTTGTAGGACACAAGGGAGATGCGGACAACTACAAATATGTTGAATTGCAAAAGGAAGCAGTGACTGCTAAACAGTACCAGGAACTTTATGAAAAATGGCAAAAAGAAAAAGCGGAGTCAAATAAAAAAGCCCAAGAAGATTTAGCTAACCACGTTCAATAGAAGAAGGTTATCAATAAAATTTTAATACTCTTCGAAAATCTCTTCAAACTGCGTCAACGTCGCCTTGCCGTAGGTATGTTACTGACTTCGTCAGTTTCATCTGCAACCTCAAAACAGTGTTTTGAGCTGACTTCATCAGTTTCATCTACAACCTCAAAGCAGTGCTTTGAGCAGCCTGCGGCTAGTTTCCTAGTTTGCTCTTTGATTTTCATTGAGTATAAGTCTAATTTTAGGGACTAGATTCAGAAAAAAGGCCTTACCAGGAGCTTGTTGGTTCTGGTAAGGCCTTTTCTTTATTCTTTCAAATGATATGAATAGCTGGCAACGACGACATCTTCGTGCCATCTGAGAGCATATTTTAATTTGAGACTCATTTGATTGTGTAGGATATTTTGCCAAGGTTTGTTAGGGATAAATTGGGGTACTAGAACTGTAACTGTGTAGTTCTTTTTCTTGGCTTCTTGAGAGATTTTTCGAACATAGCGAACTGTAGGTGTGATGATATCGCGATAGCTAGTATTAATGTTTTTTAGAGTGATATTTGGGAAGTAGTCGGCAAATTCTTGGAGGATTTCTTGGTCTTTTTCCTCCGTTTCCTTGGTGGAAATGTGCATCGCCAAAACTTCATCTCCAATGCTTTGAGCGTAATTAATCGCTCCGACGCTGACTCGGGTAACATTTCCCACTAATACAAGGACGATATTGCCATTGTAGGTTTTCTTTTGAATTCCTTCATAAAGTCGAAGCTGTTTGGCCACTTTTTGGTAATGACTGTGGATAGACAAAAAGAGGAAGGTTAGGACCAGGATAATAGGGAAGAATGGCCAGATATCTCCAAGTCTGAAGAAGAGTAAGATAAGAACGATAGCATAACAAATGATGGCACCGAGGATATTTGCAAAGGCAGATTTTAAGAAATGAGAGCCTTTTTCTTTTTTCCAGTGGCGAATCATCCCTGTTTGAGAAAGTGCGAAAGGTACGAAAACTCCAATAGTATAAAGAGGAATCAAGCGTTCTGTATTTCCGTTGAAAATGAGCAGAAGGATCATAGCGCCAAAGGCTAAGGTCAAAATACCGTTTGAATAACCAAGGCGGTCTCCTTTTTCCATAAAGAGATGTGGCATGTATTTGTTCTTAGCCATATTGTAAGCCAACATCGGAAAGGCAGAAAAACCAGTATTTGCAGCAACGGCTAGGATTAGAGCAGTTGAGAATTGGAAGAGATAATAAACAACTTGACCGAGAGCTGAATCCCCTAAAATTCCTTTAGCCATCTGTGAAAGGATCGTTTCTCCGTGTTGAGGAGTAATCCCCATCCAGTAGTTTAGGAAGGTAATTCCTGCAAAGAGAAATCCAAGGATAAGAGACATGATGGTCAATGTTTGAGCTGCGTTTTTTTCTTTGGGGGTCTTGAAAAATGGAACAGCATTTGAGATTGCTTCAACCCCGGTTAATGAAGCTGAACCGCTGGTAAAGGCTCTTAAAATCAAGACAATTGAGAGACTTGGGACAGTTTGACCAATTGCAGAAGTTGCATGATAGCTGAGAGAACCAGTCAATAGTTGGAAAATACCAAACAATAAGAGGAAGACCGTACTAAAGATAAAGAGATAGACAGGGATCATCAGAGAACTAGCAGATTCCCTCAAGCCTCGCAGATTCAAAAGCATGAGCAAACAGACTAGAAAAATGGAGATGTGGAGGTTGTAGGGATGGAGAGCAGGCAGTGCTGCTGTGATAGCGTCAGCGCCTGCTGCCACTGATACGGCTACTGTTAGCATATAGTCAACAAGCAGACTTCCCCCAGCAATCAAACCTAACTCAGGAGAAAGATTTTCTCGTGTTACCATATAGGCACCCCCACCTTGAGGGTAGGCGTGAATGATTTGTCGGTAAGAAATGGTTAGACTAGCAAGTAGCAAGAGGACAAAAATGCCGATAGGGAGACTCCACCAAATAGCGAGGGGAGAAAGACTAGCCAAGACAAGAACGACCTGCTCAGGTCCATAGGCGATAGATGAAAGGGCATCGCTTGAAAGCATTGCAAGTGCTTGTGTTTTTCCAAGTAGTCCTCCCTCGCCTTCAGTTAAGGACTTGAGAGGACGACCGATAAAGGTATATTTTAGTTTTGTAAACATTTTCTTTCCTTTTCTGAAAATTTCAACAAGAGTTATTATACTGCTATGAAAATAAGCAGTCAAGAAAAAATGAATGATTTCAAAATATTTTTTTCCTATAAGGATGAGACTAGTTTTTTGGTATAATAGAAGGTAGAAAATGAGGAAATATAAATGATTTTTGATACACATACCCACTTGAATGTGGAAGAATTTTCAGGAAGAGAAGCAGAAGAAATAGCCTTAGCAGCTGAAATGGGTGTAACTCGGATGAATATTGTTGGTTTTGACAAACCGACTATTGAGCGTGCTTTAGAATTGGTGGACAAGTATGACCAACTCTATGCGACAATTGGATGGCATCCAACAGAGGCAGGGACCTATACAGAGGATGTTGAGAAGTATTTACTTGAAAAGCTAAAATATCCCAAAGTGGTCGCTTTGGGTGAGATTGGTTTGGACTATCACTGGATGACAGCCCCTAAAGAAGTTCAAGAGAAGGTTTTCCGTCGTCAGATTCAGCTATCAAAGGAATTGGACTTGCCTTTTGTGGTTCATACCCGTGATGCGCTTGAAGATACTTATGAGATTATCAAGAGTGAGGGAGTTGGTCCACGTGGCGGCATCATGCATTCCTTCTCAGGTTCTTTGGATTGGGCTGAGAAGTTTGTGGAGCTTGGTATGACAATTTCCTTTTCTGGAGTGGTGACCTTTAAAAAAGCGACAGACATTCAAGAGGCGGCCAAAGAATTGCCTTTGGATAAGATTTTGGTAGAGACTGATGCCCCTTACTTGGCACCCGTTCCCAAACGTGGTCGCGAAAACAAGACTGCTTACACGCGCTATGTAGTAGACTTTATTGCAGACTTACGTGGTCTGACGACAGAAGAATTAGCTACTGCGACAAGTGCAAATGCAGAACGAATTTTTGGACTGGAAAGTAAATTATGAAAAAGAAAATTTCCCAAGTCATCGTAGTCGAAGGGCGTGATGATACGGCCAATCTCAAACGTTATTTTGATGTGGAGACCTATGAGACTCGTGGCTCCGCTATCAATGAGCAGGACCTTGAACGAATCCAACGTCTACATGAACGTCATGGGGTGATTGTCTTTACAGATCCTGACTTTAATGGGGAAAGAATCCGTCGGATGATTATGACAGCTATTCCGACAGTTCAACACGCCTTTCTCAAACGAGATGAAGCAGTGCCAAAATCTAAGTCCAAGGGACGTTCTCTGGGAATTGAACACGCTAGCTACGAAGACTTGAAGATAGCCTTGGCGCAAGTGACAGAGCAATTTGAAGTAGAGAGTGACTTTGATATTAGCCGTAGTGACTTGATTCGGTTAGGGTTTCTAGCTGGAGCAGACAGCCGAAAACGCAGAGAATATCTAGGAGAAAGCCTTCGTATTGGTTATTCCAATGGGAAACAACTGCTCAAGCGTTTGGAATTATTTGGCATCAGTTTAGCTGAAGTTGAAGATGCCATGAAATCGTATGAGAATTGAGAAACCGTCCCAAAATGTAGGGGGAATATGATACAATAGAAGTAAGCATATACGGTTTAATCAGGCTTGATAGCAAGCATTAGAAAAGTGCTCCACGGGATTAGCATTGTGTGGAGACAATGAGGAAAAGTTATGGGAATCTTTGATTTTTTAAAAAAGACGGAAACTGCAGAGGCAGCTGAAATCACTGAAGCACAGAAAGAAACAGAAGAATCTAAAAACAATGCATGTATTGGTGTTCTAGATTTGTTCCCGATGAAGGAAACGAATCAATTATTGATTGTTGGAAGTCTAGAAGGTAGTCTCAAGGTTGGAGATCAGTTGCAGTTTTGCAATCCCGACCAAGGAATGGAAATTCTTGGCTCTGTAGAAGTTAAAAAACTTAGCAGTCAAAACAAAGATGCAGATAGTCTAACTGATGAAGTTCTTGCCCATCTAGTGGTTGATAGGATTCCTTCTTTGGATAAACTGAAAAAAGGAAGTGTGCTCTTTAGTTCAGGTATTGATAAAGAGCAAAAATTATCTAGCTATTCAGATGCTCTTTATCGTGCTTTTGTAGCCATCCAAGAGGGTCAGTTAACAAATGAAGACTATTTGGCAGCTAGCCTTGATGATAGCGTAGAGATTTTACGCCTCTTTTTATGGAAATGCCGTCAAAATCAGGAAACTGAAAGTGAAGAAAGCTATCAAGCTAACACCCGCAAGTTGGAGCGTCTAGCAGAAATTGTCAAGGATAAGTTGTTAGCAGCAGATTCTGTTTATGCAGTTTATTCAGAAAAAACAGGCGAACCCTATCTTTTCTCAACGACCTATGACAGGGGAGAAGAGGGGTATCTCTGTACGGATCCCATGATCATGCTTTTGACGCAATCTTGGTATCGCCAATTCAAGGAAACCATTGATAGTCGACCAAACTCTGTCGTAAAACTGATTGAAAATACGGAAGATAAAAAAGGGATTGAGAATTTCCTTGGAACAGCCTTTTACTTAAATGGTGCCTTGGGAGCAATCTTTAATTCCAAGGAAGTCAGCATCAGTGCTTCAGCCTTAGTCCAAAAACCAGATTTTTCTGATTTACCAGAAATACAAGTTCCTGTAATGAATCCTGACCTGGTAAGATGGATGCTCCTGATGGGACAGATGGATCAACCGACTACAGAAGAGCAAGAACTAGTTTATGGGCTTTACTGCAAGTTCTTCTCTATGGCTATGCCTAAAGCAAAATTCTTGCTTCCATTAGATGCAGCATCAGGATTCCCAGAGGATAATTCAGAAGGGAATTCCTTTGTTTTGGAAAAAGACGCTAACTTTAATATTCCCGTTAGAGAGGGAAAAGATGGACGAAATTCCGTTCCAGTATTTACTGATTGGAAACGTCTGAGAATGGTCTTTGATGAAAAGTGGAATGGCATGATTGAAGAAGCAGGAGGCATGATTGAAGTTTTTGACTATGCCATTAATCCAACGGAATACTATGAAGCGGGTGCCTATGTTAGTCTAACAGCTTTTAAAGAGATGCAAGAGCTCAGTGAGGAACTAGAAGGCAGAGCTAAAGATTAGAGAGTTTTTTAATAATTAGAAAAGAGAATAAATGAGAATTGCAGATTATAGCGTGACCAAGGCTGTGCTGGAGCGTCACGGCTTTACTTTTAAAAAGTCCTTCGGACAAAATTTCTTGACCGATACCAATATCCTTCAAAAAATTGTTGATACGGCTGAAATTGATGACCAGGTCAATGTCATCGAAATCGGGCCAGGGATTGGTGCCTTGACGGAGTTTTTGGCTGAGCGTGCAGCTGAAGTCATGGCTTTTGAGATTGACCACCGCTTGGTACCAATCCTAGAGGATACCCTGCGTGATTTTGACAATGTGACCGTAGTCAACGAAGACATACTAAAAGTTGACTTGGCGCAGCACATCCAGAAATTTAAAAATCCTGATTTGCCAATCAAGGTAGTAGCCAACTTGCCTTACTATATCACGACACCTATTCTCATGCACTTAATTGAAAGTGGCATTCCTTTTAGTGAATTTGTGGTCATGATGCAAAGAGAGGTGGCGGATCGTATCTCTGCTCAACCAAATACCAAGGCTTACGGTAGCTTGTCGATTGCCGTTCAGTATTACATGACAGCTAAGGTTGCCTTTATTGTGCCTCGTACGGTTTTTGTGCCAGCGCCAAATGTGGATTCTACTATCTTGAAAATGGTCCGTCGCCCAGAACCGGCAGTAGCAGTAACAGATGAGAACTTCTTCTTTAAGGTTTCCAAGGCTAGTTTCACCCATCGTCGCAAGACCTTGTGGAACAACTTGACAGGTTACTTTGGCAAGACTGAAGAAGTCAAGGATAAATTGACTAAGGCTTTGGACCAGGCCGGACTATCCCCAAGTGTACGCGGTGAAGCTCTTGGCTTAGAAGAATTTGCCAGTCTAGCAGATGCGCTTAAAGGACAAGGACTCTAGGATGCAGGGACAAATCATTAAAGCTTTGGCCGGCTTCTACTATGTGGAAAGTGATGGTCAGGTTTATCAAACACGGGCGCGTGGGAATTTCCGTAAAAAAGGTCACACGCCCTACGTTGGAGATTGGGTAGATTTTTCTGCCGAGGAAAATTCCGAAGGTTATATTCTCAAGATTCACGAACGAAAAAATAGTCTGGTTCGTCCACCGATTGTCAATATTGACCAAGCTGTGGTGATCATGTCGGTCAAAGAGCCTGACTTTAATAGCAACTTATTGGATCGGTTCTTGGTTCTTTTGGAGCACAAGGGCATTCATCCTATCGTCTATATTTCCAAAATGGACTTACTAGAGGATAGGAGAGAACTGGATTTCTACGAGAAAACCTATGGTGCTATTGGTTACGATTTTGTGACGAGTAAAGAAGAACTCTTGCCCTTGTTGACAGACAAAGTGACGGTCTTCATGGGGCAAACGGGTGTTGGAAAGTCAACTTTACTCAATAAAATCGCACCTGATCTCAATCTAGAAACGGGAGAAATTTCAGACAGTCTGGGTCGTGGTCGCCATACTACTCGAGCTGTTAGTTTTTACAATCTCAATGGTGGTAAAATCGCAGACACCCCAGGATTTTCATCTCTGGATTATGAAGCAACAACAGCAGAAGACCTGAATCAGGCTTTTCCAGAGATTGCTAGTGTCAGTCGTGATTGTAAGTTCCGCACTTGTACCCATACTCATGAGCCGTCGTGTGCGGTCAAACCAGCAGTAGACGAGGGCATCATTGCGAACTTCCGTTTTGACAACTATTTGCAATTCCTCAGTGAGATTGAAAATCGTAGAGAAACCTATAAAAAAGTCAGCAAAAAAATTCCAAAATAAGGAGAAGCCTATGTCTCAATACAAGATTGCTCCGTCAATTCTGGCAGCAGATTATGCCAACTTTGAACGTGAAATTAAACGCCTAGAAGCAACTGGGGCAGAATACGCCCATATCGATATCATGGATGGTCACTTTGTACCTCAGATCAGCTTTGGTGCAGGTGTAGTCGAAAGTCTTCGTCCTCATAGCAAGATGGTTTTTGACTGCCACTTGATGGTAGCTAATCCCGAACATCATTTAGAAGACTTTGCGCGTGCAGGAGCAGATATCATCAGCATCCATGTTGAAGCAACTCCTCATATCCACGGTGCTCTTCAAAAGATTCGTTCTCTCGGTGTTAAACCTTCGGTTGTCATTAATCCTGGTACTCCTGTTGAAGCCATTAAGCATGTCCTTCACTTAGTTGACCAAGTCTTGGTGATGACGGTTAACCCTGGATTTGGCGGGCAAGCTTTTCTGCCTGAAACCATGGATAAGATTCGTGAGTTGGTGGCCCTTCGAGAGGAAAAAGGCTTGAACTTTGAAATCGAAGTCGATGGTGGGATTGATGATCAAACCATTGCTCTAGCCAAAGAAGCTGGCGCTACAGTTTTTGTAGCAGGGTCTTATGTCTTTAAGGGAGATGTCAATGAACGAGTACAAGCTCTCCGAAATCAACTGGACTAAAGTTGCTGTTTTTGCAGGTGGAGACCGCGGTCACTATCGGACGGATTTTGATTGCTTTGTCGGTGTGGATCGAGGCTCGCTTTGGGTACTGGAGGAAAAACTTCCTCTTGCTTTAGCCGTTGGGGATTTTGATTCTGTGACTGCAGAAGAACGTCAGTTGATTCAAAAACGTGCCCAGCATTTTATTCAAGCCCAGCCAGAAAAAGATGATACCGATTTGGAACTAGCACTTTTAACGATTTTTGAAAAAATCCCTCAAGCTCAGGTAACCATTTTTGGTGCCCTAGGTGGTCGCATTGACCATATGTTGGCTAATGTCTTTCTGCCTAGCAATCCTAAATTGGCGCCCTATATGCGTCAGATAGAGATTGAGGATGGGCAAAATTTGATTCGTTACTGTCCAGAAGGAACCAGTCAACTTGAACCACGTTCAGACTACGATTACCTTGCTTTTATGCCTGTGAGGGATAGTCGTTTGACAATACTCGGTGCCAAGTATGAACTGACAGAGGAGAATTTTTTCTTTAAGAAAGTTTACGCTTCTAACGAATATATAGATAGGGAAGTTTCGGTGACTTGCCCAGATGGTTATGTGGTTGTCTTGCATAGCAAAGACAGGAGGTAGGATGGAAAGTTTACTTATTGTACTATTACTTGCTAATCTAGCCGGCCTCTTTCTCATTTGGCAAAGGCAGGACAAGCAGGAGAAATATCTGACCAAGAGTTTAGAAGACCAGGCAGATCATCTTTCAGATCAGCTTGATTATCGTTTTGAACAAGCTCGACAAGCAAGCCAGCTGGACCAAAAAAATCTAGAAGTGGCTGTTAGCGACCGTTTGCAGGAGGTGCGAATCGAATTGCACCAAGGTTTGACTCAGGTTCGACAAGAGATGAATGAAAACCTTCTCCAAACTAGAGATAAGACCGACCAACGACTCCAAGCCTTGCAGGAGTCAAACGAGCAACGTTTGGAACAGATGCGCCAAACGGTCGAGGAAAAGCTAGAAAAGACCTTGCAGGCACGCTTGCAGGCCTCCTTCGAAACGGTTTCTAAACAACTGGAATCTGTCAATCGAGGTCTGGGTGAAATGCAAACTGTTGCGCGAGATGTCGGTGCGCTAAATAAAGTTCTTTCTGGGACTAAAACGCGAGGAATTCTAGGTGAATTACAACTGGGACAGATTATTGAAGATATCATGACACCTGCCCAGTATGAACGAGAATTTGCAACGGTTGAAAACTCTAGTGAACGTGTGGAATACGCCATCAAGTTACCTGGGCAAGGTGACCAGGAATATGTTTATCTACCGATTGATTCTAAGTTTCCCCTGGCGGATTATTACCGTCTGGAAGAAGCCTATGAAGCAGGTGATAGGGATGAAATCGAACGCTGCCGTAAGTCTCTCTTAGCAAGCGTCAAGCGTTTTGCCAAGGATATCAAGAGTAAGTACCTGGCGCCACCTCGGACAACTAATTTTGGAGTCTTGTTTGTTCCGACAGAAGGTCTCTATTCGGAAATCGTTCGCAATCCGATTTTCTTTGATGATTTGAGACGGGAGGAACAGATTATTGTTGCAGGTCCAAGTACCTTGTCGGCTCTTCTTAACTCCTTATCAGTTGGCTTCAAGACTCTCAATATCCAAAAGAGTGCAGACCATATCAGTAAAACCCTAGCTAGTGTCAAAACAGAATTTGGCAAGTTTGGAGGTATTCTGGTCAAGGCACAAAAACATCTCCAACATGCCTCTGGCAATATTGATGATTTATTAAACCGTCGTACTACAGCTATCGAGCGAACGCTTCGTCACATTGAGTTATCAGAAGGTGAGCCTGCGCTTGATTTGCTCCAATTCCAAGAAGATGAGGAAGAATATGAAGATTAGTCACATGAAGAAAGATGAGCTTTTTGAAGGCTTTTACCTGATCAAGTCAGCTGACTTGAGACAGACACGTGCTGGGAAAAACTACCTAGCCTTCACCTTCCAAGATGATAGTGGAGAAATCGAAGGGAAGCTCTGGGATGCTCAACCCCACAATGTTGAAACCTTTACAGCAGGGAAAGTAGTCCATATGCAAGGTCGTCGTGAAGTGTACAACAATACGCCTCAGGTTAATCAAATTACCCTTCGCTTACCACAACCTGGCGAACCAAATGACCCAGCGGACTTCAAGGTTAAATCTCCAGTAGATGCCAAAGAGATTCGTGAATATATGGCGCAGATGATTTTTAAAATTGAAAATCCAATTTGGCAGCGAATTGTTCGGAATCTCTACACCAAGTATGACAAGGAATTCTACTCCTATCCAGCTGCTAAGACCAACCATCATGCCTTTGAAACAGGGCTTGCTTATCATACAGCCACTATGGTTCGTTTGGCAGAAGCAATTGCAGATATTTATCCTCAGCTCAATAAGAGCTTGCTCTACGCGGGGATTATGTTGCACGACCTGGCCAAGGTTATTGAGTTGACAGGTCCTGACCAGACAGAGTACACAGTAAGAGGAAACCTTATCGGTCATATCGCTCTGATTGATAGTGAGATTACCAAAGCAGTAATGGAGCTTGGCATTGATGACACCAGAGAAGAAGTTGTACTTCTTCGCCATGTCATTCTCAGTCACCATGGCCTCCTTGAGTATGGTAGTCCTGTTCGTCCTCGTGTGATGGAAGCAGAAATTATTCATATGATTGATAATTTGGATGCCAGCATGATGATGATGACAACAGCTCTGGCCCTTGTTGATGAGGGAGAAATGACCAACAAAGTCTTTGCTATGGACAATCGTTCCTTCTACAAGCCGAAATTAGACTAGAAACTAAAAAAATGAACTTTATTTAGGCAATAAAGTTCGTTTTTTTGCTTTAGTGTGATATAATGAGAAAAAGACTAAATAAAAAAGAATGGTAAAAATATAATGAAATTAAGAAGAAGTGATCGGATGGTTGTCATTTCCAATTACTTGATTAACAATCCATACAAATTAACCAGTCTCAATACCTTTGCGGAAAAGTATGAATCTGCCAAATCGTCTATTTCTGAAGACATCGTCATCATTAAACGTGCTTTCGAAGAAATTGAAATCGGTCATATTCAAACGGTGACAGGTGCTGGTGGTGGTGTTATTTTTACACCATCGATCTCTACCCTTGAGTCTAAAACGATTATCGAAGAGCTTCGTGATAAACTATCAGAAAGCGACCGTATCCTTCCAGGTGGCTACATTTATTTATCTGACCTATTGAGTACTCCAGCTATTTTGAAAAACATCGGTCGCATTATTGCTAAGAGCTTTATGGATCAGAAGATTGATGCCGTTATGACTGTTGCGACCAAAGGGGTTCCGCTTGCAAATGCAGTGGCAAATGTTCTCAATGTTCCATTTGTCATTGTCCGTCGCGACTTGAAAATCACTGAAGGTTCAACTGTTAGTGTCAACTACGTTTCAGGTTCTAGTGACCGTATCGAAAAGATGTTCCTTTCAAAACGTAGCCTTAAAGCAGGAAGTCGTGTCTTGATCGTCGATGACTTCTTGAAGGGTGGAGGAACCATTAACGGGATGATTAGCCTCTTGTCTGAATTTGATTCAGAGTTGGCTGGTGTAGCTGTCTTTGCTGATAATGCACAGGAAGACCGTGAACAACAGTTCGACTATAAGTCACTCTTGAGAGTCACAAATATTGATGTGAAGAACCAACAAATTGCTGTTGAAGTTGGAAATATCTTCGATACAGAAAAATAAGAATTGACTTGAAATACAAAGGTTGGAACTTTCGTCCCAGCCTTTCTTTGATAATGAATATGAAGGAGTCCTATGAAAACACCATTTATTAAACGTGATGCCTTAGAAAAGATTGTTGAGGAGTTTCCAACCCCATTCCATCTTTACGATGAAAAAGGGATTCGTGAGAAAGCACGCGCAGTAAACAAAGCCTTTTCTTGGAATAAGGGCTTTAAAGAATACTTCGCAGTTAAAGCAACTCCAACTCCAGCTATCTTGAAGATTTTGCAAGAAGAAGGATGTGGAGTGGATTGTTCTAGTTATGTAGAACTCTTAATGAGTCATAAGCTTGGGTTTACAGGGGCGGATATGATGTTCTCATCTAATAACACCCCAGATAGAGAATATGCCTATGCTCGTGAATTAGGTGCGACGATTAATTTAGATGCCTTTGAAGATATCGAGCATTTGGAACGTGCAGCAGGCATCCCAGAAATCATCTCTTGCCGTTACAATCCTGGTGGCGTATTTGAACTGGGTACGGACATTATGGATAATCCTGGTGAAGCTAAGTTCGGGATGACTAAGGAACAGCTTTTTGAAGCCTTTGCAATCTTGAAAGAAAAGGGAGCTAAAACCTTTGGGATTCATTCCTTCCTAGCTTCCAATACAGTGACCCATCTCTACTATCCAGAATTAGCACGTCAGCTTTTTGAATTGGCAGTAGAAATCAAGGAAAAGTTAGATATTTCACTGGACTTTATCAATCTTTCTGGTGGTATCGGGGTCAACTATCGCCCAGATCAAGAGCCTAATGACATCGCTTTGATTGGTGAGGGAGTTCGTCAGGTTTATGAAGAGGTTTTGACACCAGCAGGCCTTGGTCAGGTTAAGATCTTTACAGAACTAGGACGTTTTATGTTGGCACCTCATGGCATTCTCGTTACAAAAGTTACTCATAAAAAGAAAACCTATCGTACTTATCTAGGAGTAGATGCGTCAGCTGTTAACCTTATGAGACCAGCTATGTATGGTGCTTATCACCACATCACCAATATGATGCATCCTGATGGTCAGACTGAAGTAGTTGATGTTGTTGGCTCCCTTTGTGAAAACAACGATAAGTTTGCAGTTAATCGTGAATTACCTCAAACAGAAATTGGTGATTTGTTAGTTATTCATGATACAGGTGCGCATGGCTTCTCTATGGGATACCAGTACAATGCCAAACTTCGTTCGGCAGAAATTCTCTATACAGAGGACGGTGGAGCACGCTTGATCCGCCGAGCAGAGCGACCAGAGGATTATTTTGCGACTCTCTATGGGTTTGATTTTGACAAGGATTAATAAATATTTTGAAAATCATGAAAGTTGAAAGTGAAAAACAGATTGTTTTCTAAAAAATAGGCAAAATCTGTGGTTTTTCTTTTCAGTCATGGTATAATAAAGACTATAAAACGTTTTCAAGGAAGGTAACGATATGTCTGAGGAAATAATTGACTATGGACAAGTGACAGGAATGGTGCATTCGACAGAGAGTTTTGGGGCGGTAGATGGCCCTGGAATTCGTTTTATTGTCTTTTTGCAAGGCTGTCAGATGCGTTGCCAATACTGCCATAACCCTGATACTTGGGCTATGGAAACCAATAAATCTCGTGTACGAACAGTAGATGATGTTCTAGAAGAAGCGCTTCGTTATCGTGGTTTCTGGGGAGACAAGGGAGGTATCACAGTCAGCGGAGGAGAAGCCCTCTTGCAGATTGATTTCTTGATTGCCCTCTTTACCAAGGCAAAAGAAAAGGGTATCCACTGTACCTTGGATACTTGTGCCCTTCCATTCCGTAACAAACCACGCTATCTAGAAAAGTTCAACAAGTTAATGGCCGTGACAGACTTGGTACTCCTTGATATCAAGGAGATTAACGAAGCACAACACAAGATTGTAACCAGTCAAACCAATAAAAACATTCTGGCTTGTGCCCAGTACTTGTCAGAAATCGGTAAACCTGTTTGGATTCGTCACGTTCTTGTACCTGGATTGACAGACCGCGATGAAGATTTGATTGAGCTTGGTAAGTTTGTAAAAACTCTCAAAAATGTTGATAAGTTTGAAATCTTGCCTTATCACACTATGGGTGAGTTCAAATGGCGTGAACTTGGGATTCCGTATTCGCTTGAAGGAGTTAAACCTCCAACAGCAGACCGCGTGAAAAATGCTAAAAAACTCATGGATACAGAAAGCTATCAAGATTACATGAAACGTGTACATGGATAAAATGAAAGAAGAGGTCGGGATTTTTTCTCGGCCTCTTTTTGACTATAGAAAAGGCTCAGCATTTAAGCTAAGCCTTTTATTTTTTATCTAGAATGTTGTTTACCAGCATTGCGCTTTTTGTTTTTCTTCTTATTAGAAGTTGTGATAGCTGTTGCTGGTTCAGGGGTTACATCTTTACGAGTGCTTGAAGTTTTGCTTGCTTTTGGTGGGTTCTTAGCAAATTCTTCGCGTACTTTTTTACGAAGTTTTGGACGAACGATGTAGTTGATGATAAATTGTTGAAGGATCATCATGAAACCACCGACAACCCAGTAAAGTGTAACACTGGCTGGTGAGAAGACAGAGAACACGACAATCATGAGAGGGCTCATATAGAGCATCTTCTTGATTTGTTCTCTTTGAGTTTCATCCTCAACTCCATGTAAAGAAAGGAGTGATTGAAGATAGTAAAGGATACCAGCAAAGGCAACCAAAATCATACTTGGTGAGCCTAGAGGAATTCCTAGGTAGCTTGCTTGGGCAACTCCTTCAGTATGTTGGGCAGCAAAGTAGATAGCAGAGAAGAAAGGCATTTGAATGAGGATAGGGAAACATCCAACGCCGCCAAACATGCTGATGCCGTGCTCTTTTTGAGCAGCAAAGAGAGCTTGTTGAGCTTCTAATTTTTCTTCTTGTGTCGTTGCTTCTTTCAGGCGAGTCTGATGTGGTTCAAGAACATGCTTGAGAGCATTCATCTTCTCAGAGTGAAGGGTCGCCTTCCATGATTGGTAGATACCAAGTGGGAGGATAAGCAAGCGGACGATAATGGTTACGATGATAATCCCAACACCGAAGCCGAGACCTTGGTCATTAGCGAAGTATTTGATAGCTTCTCCCATCGGAGCACCCAAGAAATCCCAAACAGGTCCAGTTGGGAGTCCTGTTGATTTATCAACCTGGACACAACCTGTCAAGACTAATAGCATAGCCACTCCCATGACTGAGAGAGCGATTCGTTTAATTGATTTCACTGTTTTTATTCCTTCTTTAAAAATTATACCTTTCTATTCTACTGTTTTTTTGGAAAATATACAATAGTTCTAGAGACCTAATTTGCGACTTTGAAGTCTGAATAAGATGGAAAGTTACTCAATTGAACATCAAGATAGGTTACTTTAGAGAATGGGGTAGGGCCTTTTCGGATCTCTTGGATAAATTTAGCCATGATGGCTGAAGACTCTGCTTGGGCAAGAATTTCAACGGTTCCGTCATCGTTATTCCAGACACGCCCCGTAATGCCACCTAGTTCTAGAGCTAGGGTATAGACACCCCAGCGGAAGCCCACTCCTTGGACGCGACCTTGGGCGATCATTTTAACCTTTTGCATACCAAACCTCCTTGATTGTGTTATAATATTTCTATGACTATTATAACCTCTAAAGCCAATTCTGTGGTAAAAAATGCCAAGAAATTACATCAAAAAAAATATCGGAAAACCTCTTATCTTATTGAGGGATGGCATCTTTTTGAAGAAGCTATTCAGGCAGGTGCAAAGATTGAGAAAATTTTTGCTCTCGCAGAGTATGGTGAAAAATTAGTAGACTATCCTCAGACTGTCCTTGTGACAGAAGAAATCTTGCTCGATTTAGCAGATTCTCAAACGCCTCAGGGCATTGTTGCCATTGTTCAAAAGGAGGATGAGCAGTTACCAGATTTGAGCCAAGGAAAGTATCTCTTTTTAGAAGACGTGCAGGATCCTGGAAATGTGGGGACCATGATTCGGACGGCAGATGCAGCAGGTTTTTCTGGAGTCATCGTTTCCAGCAAGTCAGCAGATATCTATAGTCTCAAAACTCTTCGTTCCATGCAGGGTAGCCATTTCCATCTACCAATTTATCGCATGCCTGTTGAAACATTCCTTGAAGAGGCGAAAAAGAGTCATTTGCCGATTCTAGCCACTACCTTATACCAAAACTCAAAAGATTATCGTGAACTTGCTCGACTAGAGGATTTCGTCTTGGTTATGGGGAATGAAGGTCAAGGCATTAGTCCATTCATGACAGACCAGGCAGATCAATTGGTCCACATCAGCATGAAAGGGCAGGCAGAAAGCCTCAATGTCGCTATTGCTGCAGGCATACTCATGTTTTATTTGAGTTAAATGATTTAATTTTTGTTATAATCAGTAAAAAGATTTCATAAGGAGAAAAAGATATGAATCAAACAATTATTCAAGAACGTTCAGGTTTGAATCAATTTTATGCAAAAGTTTATGCTTTTGTAGGGATTGGGATCGCCTTATCTGCACTTGTTTCAGCCTTGATGTTAACAACCTTTCAAGACCTTCTTGTTCAGTTGATGTTTAACGCCCGCATATGGCTAATCGTAACAGGAGTGGTTGAAGTTGCTCTTGTAATTGCAGCAAGCAATATGGCTTATAAAAATAGCCCAGCAGCTCTTCCGATGTTTCTCATCTATTCAGTAGTGAACGGTTTTTCACTGAGTTTCATCGTATCACTCTATCTACCAGGAACGGTTCTAACGGCTTTCATTTCTAGCGCTGCCCTTTTCTTTGTCATGGCAATTGTCGGAGTTGTGATTAAAAAGGACTTGAGTGGTATCGGGCGTGCTTTGATTGCAGCCCTGGTAGGTCTTATCTTGGCTATGATTGTCAATGTATTTTTAAACAGTGGCCTCTTCGACTACATTATCAGTATTGTCATGGTTCTTGTATTTGCAGGTTTGATTGCTTGGGATAACCAAAAGATTCGCTATGTTTATGAAGAATCAAATGGTCAAGTCGCTACAGGTTGGGCAATTTCATTGGCACTTAGCCTCTACCTTGACTTTATCAACCTTTTTCTTAGCTTCTTGCGTATCTTTGGAAGTGACGATTAATATTTTTAGAGCTCAAATGAGCTCTTTTTTTAATTTTTACTTTTATTTTTACTAGCAAAAGGGTATAATCATCTTATTATTTAAAAGGAGAGATGTATGAAGAAAAGTTTTATTCATCAACAGGAAGAAATTTCCTTTGTAAAAAATACCTTTACCCAGTATTTGAAAGATAAATTAGAAGTTGTGGAAGTGCAGGGGCCAATCTTGAGTAAGGTTGGGGACGGGATGCAGGATAACCTTTCAGGGATTGAACATCCAGTTTCTGTTAATGTTTTGCAAATTCCAGATGAATCTTATGAGGTGGTACATTCGCTTGCTAAGTGGAAACGCCATACCTTGGCTCGTTTTGGTTTTGGTGAAGGAGAAGGTCTCTTCGTTCACATGAAGGCTCTTCGCCCAGACGAAGATTCACTAGATGCGACTCACTCAGTCTATGTAGACCAGTGGGACTGGGAAAAAGTTATTCCAAACGGACAGCGCAATCTTGCCTATCTTAAAGAAACGGTAGAAAAGATTTATAAGGCTATTCGTTTGACAGAGTTAGCAGTAGAAGCACGCTACGATATTGAGTCAATTTTGCCTAAGCAAATTACCTTTATCCATACAGAAGAGTTGGTGGAACGCTATCCAGACTTGACACCTAAAGAACGTGAAAATGCTATTTGTAAGGAATTCGGTGCGGTCTTCCTAATTGGTATCGGTGGAGAATTGTCAGATGGAAAACCTCATGACGGACGTGCACCGGACTATGATGACTGGACAACCGAATCTGAAAATGGCTATCATGGCTTGAATGGGGACATCCTTGTTTGGAATGATAATTTGGGTGCAGCCTTTGAATTGTCTTCAATGGGCATTCGTGTCGATGAAGATACCCTCCGTCGCCAAGTAGCTATCACAGGAGACGAAGACCGTCTAACTTTAGAATGGCATAAAGCTCTCCTAAATGGACTCTTCCCATTGACAATCGGTGGAGGAATTGGCCAATCTCGTATGGCTATGTTCCTGCTTCGTAAGAAGCACATCGGTGAAGTCCAAACCAGTGTTTGGCCGCAAGAAGTGAGAGATATTTACGAAAATATTCTTTAATCAATCGAGCCGTAAGGTTCGATTTTCTTTTTTTGATAAGAATTTGGTATAATATACGGTATGAAAATCGTATCAGGAATCTACGGAGGGCGTCCATTAAAGACGCTAGACGGGAAAACAACTAGACCGACATCAGATAAGGTTAGGGGCGCTATTTTTAATATGATTGGTCCCTACTTTGAAGGTGGACGTGTGTTAGATCTTTATGCTGGTAGTGGCGGTTTATCCATCGAGGCTGTCTCAAGGGGAATGTCCAGTGCAGTACTGGTTGAGAAAGATCGCAGGGCCCAGAGTATTGTCTCAGAAAATATTCGGATGACTAAGGAAACCTCTAAATTTCAATTGTTGAAAATGGAGTCCAGTCGTGCTTTGGAGCAGGTGGACGGTGTCTTTGATCTTATTTTCTTGGACCCTCCCTATGCAAAAGAACAAATCGTGTCAGATATTGAAAAAATGGCAGAGAGAGATCTTTTTTCAGAAGATGTCATGGTGGTATGTGAGACAGATAAATCAGTAGAACTTCCAGAAGAAATCGCCTGTTTGGGTATCTGGAAGGAAAAAATATATGGGATTAGTAAGGTGACGGTTTATGTCAGATAAGATTGGGCTATTTACAGGTTCCTTTGATCCGATGACCAATGGACATTTGGATCTCATTGAGCGTGCAAGTAAGCTCTTTGATCAATTGTATGTAGGGATTTTTTATAATCCTCATAAAACAGGATTTTTGGCGATAGAGAGCCGAAAGAAAACTGTTGAAAAAGCACTAGCACATCTCAAAAATGTCCAAGTCATAGCTTCTCACGATGAATTAGTCGTTGATGTTGCTAGAAAATTAGGCGCAGAGGTCTTGGTGCGTGGCTTGCGTAATGCAACAGATCTTCAGTATGAAGCCAGTTTTGATTTTTACAACCATCAACTAGCGGGAGAAATGGAGACAATCTATCTCCACAGTCGGCCGGAGCATGTTCACATCAGCTCTTCAGCTGTGAGAGAACTATTGAAGTTTGGTCAAGATATCAGTGGATATGTACCAAATGCTGTCCTAGAGGAGTTAAACAATGAAGAAAAAAACTAGATGGCCCCTATATCTCATTATTGGGCTCATTATTACTTTTATCGCTTTTACGGTGCCCCTGCCTTATTATATCGAGGTGCCAGGAACTTCTGAAGATATTCGAAAGGTTTTACAAGTTAATAACCAACCTGACCAAGAGGAAGGTTCCTACCAATTTGTGACGGTTGGAGTTAAGCACGCTAGACTGGTTGACTTGTTTTATGCCTGGCTAACACCTTTCACGGATATACATAGTGCCAAAGAGATGACGGGTGGTTCGTCAGATGCGGAATTTATGCGCATCAACCAATTTTACATGGAAACTTCGCAGAACATGGCCAAATACCAAGGCTTGAAGGCTGCTGGAAAAGAGATAGAACTCAACTACCTTGGGGTCTATGTTTTAACTGTGACTGATAATTCGACCTTTAAAGGGATTCTCAATATTGCTGATACAGTAACAGCTGTTAATGACAAGACTTTTGAGAGTTCTAAGGATTTAGTTGAGTATGTCAATTCTCAAACTCTGGGAGATAAGGTAAAGGTCACCTATGAGGAGGATGGAAAAGTCAAGACTGCCGAAGGAAAAATCATTACTCTGGAAAATGGGAAGAATGGTATCGGAATAGGTTTGATTGACCGCACAGAAGTATCTAGTGATGTACCAATTAAGTTTTCAACTGCTGGCATTGGTGGTCCTAGTGCTGGGATGATGTTTAGTTTATCCATCTACACGCAAATTGCAGACCCTACTCTTCGAAATGGACGGATTATTGCGGGTACCGGAAGCATCGATAGAGATGGTAACGTAGGTGACATTGGCGGAATTGATAAAAAAGTGGTTGCCGCAGCTAAAAAGGGAGCTACTGTATTCTTTGCTCCTAACAATCCAGTAACTGAAGAAGCTAAAAAGGCCAATCCAAATGCCAAGAGTAATTATGACACAGCTCTAGAAGCAGCTCAAATGATTAAAACAGACATGAAAATCGTTCCAGTCAAAACGCTTCAAGATGCGATTGACTATTTAAAAAACAATCCCTAAACAGTAGGCGAATCCCTAAACTAGCGTAGAAAAAAAGAAGATGGTATAATAGGCAAATGATTCAATTGTTTTTTACCCTTAGTAGTCATATGTTTTTTGTCTACCTAGTCTTTCAGCTCTTGAAAGATTTGGTCAGATGGGATCAAATTTTGAAGGTGACAAAGGATAATGCGAAGAAGGTTCGACTCTTGGTAGTATTGTGTAGTATCGGTTTAGGATATCTGATTAGTTCCTTTTTCCTAAATCTCTATCAACTCTGGCAAGAAGCAGTACGAGGCTTATTATAATTTCTATGTTTTATAATAAGCAGATATTTCGGGAGTTAACAAAAATATTGGGAGAATTAAATATAATGGATATTGTAATTTTATTGTTAATAACGCTATTAATTTATTTGTTGCCCCAAAATAAGGAATATCTAAGTGTTGAATCTACATCAGGGCTTAGAGGTTTCCTTGCTTTAGGGATCATATTTCATCATTTATCACCATTGGTTAAAACTGGTGAAGAATTTTCTAATTTTTCATATATGGGGACCTATATTGTTTCTATATTTTTCTTTTTATCTGCTTACGGGTTGTATGTTCAAAATGAAAGTAAGGAAAATTACCTAGATAATTTTTTAGAAAAAAGACTTTCTAAAATTATGGTTCCATTTTTTATTATCTCTTTGATTTATATGTTTGCCAGATTCGTAAACGGTCAATTAATGGATTTAAATTTTTTTATTAATTTATTTAAAAAAGGAAGTACAATTATATATAATGGTTGGTTCGTTGATATTATAATTTTAATGTATGTGTTCTTTTACATATCGTTTAAGTTTTTTCAAAATAAGCTCTTATCTATTGTTCTCAATACAATATTTATAATCTGTTATATCTGTTTGGCTATAAAATTAGGCTATAGTTTCTGGTGGTATAATAGTGTTTTGCCCTTCATTATTGGTCTAATATGGGCTAAAAATCAAAATAAAATTGATAGATTTTTAGATAGGTATTACTTTATAGCAATTATTTTAGTAACTGTGTTACTCTTTTTCTCACATAAATACAATATTTTGTTGAAGTATGTACATTTAGAAGATAGCTATAGTTATGCACTGGCCGCTAATTTAGATAATATTATTTTTACAATCTATTTTATTATACTTTTTTTGAAAAAAATAAATTTTTCAAATGTCTATTTAACTTTAATAGGTCGTATATCATTTGAATTATATATGATACATGGATTAGTAATCTCTATTCTAGAAAAAATATTTGTGTCATCCAGAGTAAATGATGTGTTATTTACATTTTTTGTATTGATGATAAGTCTGATTTTGGCTTGGATTATTAACAAATTAGTTAATAGATTTACTCAAAAAGTAAGTCTATTTATAAAATCAACATTAAAGGAAAATACTCTATGGAAAAAATTGTAGTTCAAGGTGGCGATAATCGTTTGGTTGGAAGTGTTACCATCGAGGGCGCAAAAAATGCAGTTTTGCCACTGCTTGCAGCAACTATTTTAGCAAGTGAAGGAAAAACAGTCTTAAAAAATGTTCCTATTTTATCGGATGTTTTTACCATGAATCAGGTGGTTCGTGGATTAAATGCGAAAGTAGACTTTGATCAAGAAGCACATATTGTTGAAGTTGATGCAACCGGTGACATCACAGAAGAAGCACCTTATAAGTACGTCAGCAAGATGCGTGCTTCTATTGTGGTATTGGGGCCAATCTTGGCTCGTGTAGGACACGCAAAGGTTTCTATGCCAGGTGGTTGTACTATCGGTAGTCGCCCTATCGACCTTCACCTAAAGGGACTCGAAGCGATGGGGGCTGAGATTACTCAGACGGCAGGCTATATCGAAGCTAAGGCAGAACGCTTGCACGGAGCTCACATTTACATGGACTTCCCAAGTGTAGGTGCTACTCAAAACTTGATGATGGCGGCAACTCTTGCTAACGGCGTTACAGTCATTGAAAATGCTGCGCGTGAACCTGAGATTGTCGACCTGGCTGTTCTCCTAAATAAAATGGGTGCCAAGGTTAAGGGGGCAGGAACAGAAACTGTGACGATTACTGGTGTTGAGCAACTACACGGTGCGACTCACAATGTTGTACAAGACCGTATTGAAGCAGGTACCTTCATGGTAGCAGCTGCTATGACTGGTGGAGATGTCTTGATTCAAGATGCTATCTGGGAACACAATCGTCCCTTGATTGCTAAATTATTGGAAATGGGTGTTGAAGTCATCGATGAGGACGAAGGAATTCGTATTCGTTCTCAACGTGAAAAATTAAAGGCTGTTCACGTTAAGACACTTCCACATCCAGGATTTCCGACAGACATGCAAGCGCAGTTCACTGCTCTGATGACCGTTGCTCAAGGTGAGTCAACCATGGTAGAGACTGTATTTGAGAATCGTTTTCAACATTTAGAGGAAATGCGTCGTATGGGCTTGCACTCTGAAATCATCCGTGATACAGCCCGTATCGTCGGAGGACAGCCTCTCCAAGGGGCAGAAGTTCTATCGACAGACTTACGTGCCAGTGCAGCCTTGATTTTGACAGGCTTGGTAGCTGAAGGTGAAACAGTTGTAGGAAAGCTTGTCCATTTAGATAGAGGTTACTACCGTTTTCATGAAAAATTAGCCCAGTTAGGAGCTAAGATTGAACGGATAAGTGTGGAAGCTGATGAAGATGAATAAACAATCCAAATATGTCTTACGTCGCTTTATCCTAGTAATTGTAGTATTACTACTAGGATTCTTAGCTCTTGCTATTGGTTTGATGATTGGCTATGGTATTCTAGGAAAAGGTCAAGATCCTTGGGCTATTTTAGCGCCAGCAAAATGGCAAGAACTCATCGCAAAATTTACAGGAAAATAGGCTGGGAGACCAGTCTTTTTCTAGGAAGTGAATGTAATACTCAATGAAAATCAAAGAGCAAACTAGGAAGCTAGCCGCAGACTGCTCAAAACACAGTTTTGAGGTTGTGGATAGAACTGACGAAGTCAGTAACACATATACGGCAAGGTGAAGCTGACGTGGTTTGAAGAGATTTTCGAAGAGTACAAGGAGAAAATATGAATAAAAAAACAAGGCAGGCCCTAATTGGCCTCTTGCTCTTTTTGCTCTTGTCAGCAGGAAGCTACTATATTAAACAAATGCAGTCTTCCAATACTGCACCACAAACACAAGTAAAACAAAAATCACAGTCGTCTGATACTCCAAGTCAAGAACTGGCTGAAAGTGTCCTAACAGATTCGGTTAAAAAACAAATCAAGGGCACTCTAGAGTGGAATGGCGCAGGAGCCTTTATCGTCAATAACAATAAAACCAATCTGGATGCTAAGGTTTCAAGCAAACCCTATGCAGATAACAAGACAAAAACGGTAGGAGGAGAGACAGTTCCCACAGTAGCGAATGCGATCATGTCAAAAGCAACAAGGCAGTACAAGGACCGTGAAGAAACTGGCAATGGTTCAACATCTTGGACACCAGCGGGATGGCATCAGGTTAAGAACCTAAAAGGAAGTTATAATCACGCAGTTGATAGAGGACACTTGTTAGGCTATGCATTGATAGGTGGCTTAGATGGCTTTGATGCTTCTACCAGCAATCCTAAAAATATTGCCGTACAGACAGCTTGGGCCAACCAAGCGCGTGCAGAAGATTCCACAGGCCAAAACTACTATGAAAGTCTGGTTCGAAAAGCCCTAGATCAAAACAAACGAGTGCGTTACCGTGTGACGTTGCTCTATGCGTCTGAGGAAGACTTGGTGCCGTCTGCATCTCAGATTGAAGCTAAGTCCTCTGATGGTGAATTGGAGTTTAATGTCGTAATTCCAAATGTCCAAAAGGGAATTCAGTTAGATTACCGAACAGGTGAGGTCACAGTCACAAAAAAAACTAATTGATCAAGAGGTTGAGAGGAAATCCCAACCTCGTTTTTTATTAGTCATGAACTATTGACAGGATTGGTTGTTTTTTGCTCTTCTGATTTTAAAGAGCTTTTTTGAAAATTTACAAGGCTTGAACTAGGGCGTCGGGACTTGGATTGCAGCTCTCTATTCAGCGACCCTTTATCCTAGAAATTGAAAATTAATGTGTAGAAATTGGAAAATATGGTATAATAGTTTCAATTATACTTTTTAGGAGAAGGAAAATGGAAGACCCGAGCAGTCAGGATTTGTTACTGCAATTTGTTTTATTAGTTGTTTTGACCTTTTTAAATGCCTTTTTCTCTGCAACAGAAATGGCCATGGTTTCACTTAGTCGTTCACGTGTTGAGCAAAAAGCTGAGGAGGGGGATAAACGCTATATCCGTTTACTAAAGGTACTTGAAAACCCGAATCACTTTTTATCAACCATTCAAGTTGGTATCACCTTAATCACGATCTTGTCAGGGGCTAAACTAGCAGATTCACTAGGAGAGTTGATCGCCTCTTGGATGGGAAATAGCGAGACTGCCTATGCGGTAGCTAGCTTCTTATCATTAGCTTTCTTGACCTATATTTCTATTGTTTTTGGTGAGCTTTATCCTAAGCGAATTGCTCTAAATCTTAAGGATGCCTTGGCTATCAGAACAGTACCGTTTATTATTGCTCTTGGTAAGATTGTGAGTCCCTTCGTTTGGATGCTCTCAGCATCAACTAATCTCTTGAGTCAATTGACACCGATGACATTTGACGATGCAGATGAAAAAATGACTCGTGATGAGATTGAGTACATGTTGTCTAAGAGTGAAGAAACCTTGGATGCTGATGAAATTGAAATGTTACAAGGGATTTTCTCGCTAGATGAGCTCATGGCACGTGAAGTCATGGTTCCTCGAACGGATGCCTTCATGGTTGATATTCAAGATGATACTCAAACCATTATCGAAAGCATCTTAAAACAAAACTTTTCTCGTATTCCTGTTTATGATGGAGATAAGGACAATGTTATTGGATTGATTCATACTAAGAGTCTCCTTAAAGAAGCCTTTGCCAGCGGGTTTGACAATATTGTCTGGAAGCGAATCTTACAAGATCCACTCTTTGTACCTGAAACTATTTTCGTGGATGATTTATTAAAAGAGTTTAGAAATACTCAAAGACAGATGGCTATCCTACTAGATGAGTATGGGGGAATGGCTGGTTTGGTCACTCTTGAGGATTTACTTGAAGAGATTGTTGGTGAGATTGATGATGAAACTGACAGAGCTGAAGTCTATGTTCATACAATTGGAGAAGATACATATATCGTCCAAGGGACAATGAATTTAAATGACTTTAATGACTACTTTGATGTCGAACTTGAAAGTGACGATGTAGATACGATTGCAGGTTACTATTTGACTGGTGTGGGAACTATTCCAACATCAGAAAAACTTAGCTATGAGTTAGAAAGTAGCAATAAGCATATCACTCTAACCAATGATAAGGTCAAAAATGGACGTGTAACCAAGCTTAAGGTTCAAATCCAAGAACTCGAATCAGAAGAAGAAACAGAATAAAACAAAAGCTTTATCAGAGTAGAACTGATAAAGCTTTTCTAGTAGTAAAAAAGAAAAGACTCCTGTAGGAGCCTTTGATAATATA
>NZ_JAPVZO010000007.1:0-81796 GCF_041432445.1 Streptococcus sp. 27098_8_69
ATTCTCCTAGCCTTCTTTTAATTTATTATAGATAACGTTCTGCGATAGCTGCATCTCCAGGGTAGTCTTCCTTCTTGCCTTGGACGATTTGGTAGCAATCAGCTCCTTTACCAGCGATAATCACAGCGTCCAGTTCTTGACTTGTAACAGACATAGCAGCCTTGATAGCTTGCTCACGGTCGGCAATCTTTTCAACAGGATGGCTGATGTAACTACTGATTTCATCCGCAATAGCCATTGGATCTTCATAGTTTGGATCATCAGCTGTTAGAAAGACTTGAATTTCAGGATGTTGATCGAGGAGAAGTCCAAAGTCCTTACGACGGCTTTCTCCTTTGTTTCCAGTTGAACCAAGTACTAAAGCAATTTTTCCAGTTTGATGAGTTTCAACAACAGAGATAAGTTTTTTAAGACTGTCACCATTGTGGGCGTAGTCGATGAAAACTTTTGCACCATTTTTCTGAGTGAGAACTTCCATACGACCAGGTACGCGAGTAGTCGCAATCCCTTTTTTGATGGCTTCAAGACTAGCACCTAAACGAAGGCAAGCAAGTCCAGCAGCGACTGCATTTTCTTGGTTGAAGTGCCCAATCAACTGAATATCATAGTCTCCAGCTAATTTACCAGTAGCTGAGAAGCTAAAGGCTTTGGAGTTCTCGATTTGGTTACTTGACTGGCTACCATAGAAGTCATGCTCTTGGTTCTCAACTTGCTCTTTTAAGACAGAGAAGTGGTCCATATCGCTATTGATGACAACTGCTCGGCTATTTTTCATCAAGAGACGCTTGTGATAAAAATAATCTTCAAAGGTTGGATGCTCAATAGGACCAATATGGTCAGGACTGATATTGAGGAAAACTCCTACATCGAAAGTGAGACCGTAGACTCGCTTAACCAAGTAGGCTTGACTAGATACTTCCATGATAAGATGGGTTCTTCCATTATCAACTGCCTGCGCCATCATCTCAAAGAGATCAATACTCTCAGGAGTAGTCAGGGCAGATTTAAAGAAAGTCTTGCCGTCCAAGGTCGTATTCATGGTTGATAACATAGCTGGACGATGTTGTTGATTTAAGATGTTGTAGGCGAAGTAAGCTGCTGTAGTTTTTCCTTTAGTACCAGTGAAAGCAAGTAATTTTAATTTTTCCTGCGGATTACCATAAAATTCCATGGCAAGCAAACTCATAGCCTTCTTAATATTGCTAACAACGATAACGGGAATACCTACTTCATAGTCCTGCTCAGCCACGTACCAACCAAGCCCTTGTGCGATAGCTGAAAATAGATATTCTTTTTTAAAGGCAGCTCCTTTTGCAAAAAATAGAGTATTTTCTTTGGTTGTGCGGCTATCGTAACTGATGCTGTCAAAAATAACATCACTGTAGTTGTAGTGGTAATGTCCTTGGTCGATGATCTCACGGAAGAGATCATCTTTCTTTAAAATATCTAATACGTTTTCAATCTTTATCATACTTTCTATTGTAAACCGAAAGTCTGAATTTTACAAGTAACAAGGAAAAGTTTATAATGGAAGATAAGGAACATTTCCGTTATTAAAATTAAATGAGGAAGTTATGTCTAACGAAAATAATCATCAGCAGGCCCAGATGTTACGCGGGACTGCCTGGCTAACGGCTAGTAACTTTATCAGTCGCCTGCTCGGGGCCATTTACATCATCCCTTGGTATATTTGGATGGGAACTTATGCCGCTAAGGCAAATGGACTTTTCACCATGGGCTACAATATCTACGCCTGGTTCTTGTTGATTTCAACAGCAGGTATCCCGGTGGCGGTCGCAAAGCAGGTCGCTAAATACAATACCATGCATGAGGAAGAGCATAGTTTTGCCCTGATTCGGAGTTTCCTAGGCTTTATGACAGGACTTGGTGTGGTCTTTGCTTTAATCTTGTATCTCTTTGCTCCGTGGTTAGCGGATCTTTCGGGTGTCGGTAAGGAACTCACCCCCATTATGCAGAGTCTAGCTTGGGCAGTCTTGATTTTCCCGTCTATGAGTGTTATCCGTGGATTTTTCCAAGGGATGAATAATCTTAAACCTTATGCTATGAGTCAAATTGCTGAGCAGGTTATCCGTGTTATTTGGATGCTCTTAGCAACCTTTATCATCATGAAGCTCGGTTCAAAAGATTATCTATCAGCAGTTACTCAATCTACTTTTGCTGCTTTTGTTGGAATGGTAGCTAGTTTTGCAGTCTTGCTTTATTTCTTTTATAAGGAAGGATTGCTCCAAAAAGTTTTTGAAACACGAGATAAGATTGATAGTAAGAGTCTTTTGGTTGATACGATTAAGGAAGCTATTCCTTTTATCTTGACTGGTTCGGCTATTCAGCTTTTCCAAATCTTGGACCAAAATACCTTTATCAATAGCATGAAGTGGTTTACCAACTATAGTAATGAAGACCTGGTAGTCATGTTTTCTTATTTCTCTGCCAATCCTAATAAAATCACCATGATATTGATTTCGGTAGGAGTTTCGATTGGTAGCGTTGGGCTACCTCTCTTGACAGAGAACTATGTCAAGGGGGATTTGCCAGCAGCTTCTCGTTTAGTGCAAGATAGTATTACCATGCTCTTCTTATTTCTACTACCTGCAACGGTTGGAGTAGTCATGGTAGGAGAACCACTCTATACAGTCTTTTACGGTAAACCAGATAGCTTGGCTATGGGTTTGTTTGTCTTTGCAGTCTTGCAGTCAACAATTCTTGGTTTGTACATGGTCTTGTCACCGATGCTTCAAGCTATGTTTCGTAATCGTAAAGCAGTCTTGTATTTTGTTTATGGCTCAATTGCTAAGATTGTTCTTCAATTACCATCAATTGCGATTTTCCATAGTTATGGTCCCCTCATTTCAACGACAATTGGTCTCATCATTCCAAATGTCTTGATGTACCGAGATATCTGTGAGGTGACAGGTGCACGTCGAAAGATTATTCTGAAGAGAACAATCTTAGTTACTATTTTGACTCTAGTCATGTTTATTCTGGTAGGCTTCTTACAATGGATTATTGGATTTGTCTTCCAACCATCAGGTCGTTTCTGGAGTTTCATTTACGTGCTTCTAATCGGAACAATCGGTGGTGGTCTCTACGGAGTCATGTGTCTCTATACTCGTCTCTTGGATAAGGTTATTGGACAGGCAAAAGCGGACCAGTTGCGAGAACGCTTGAAAATATCATAATAGTTTATAAATAAAATGAACAATTTGAACTTTCAACTCTAAAAAAGTTTAAATTGTTCATTTTTTATTTAAAAAAGAGAGAAAAAGATAAAAATTGTAGAAAAAAGATTAATTTATGTCTATAATCGCTTGACTAAAAAAAACAATAGCTGTATAATGATACAAATATTTAAATTTGGAGGTTCTGGAAATGAAAAAGTCTAAGGCAAAATATCTGACGCTGGCAGGCCTTGCCCTAAGTGCCGGTCTACTATTGGCGGCTTGTAGCAACTCAGCTAGTTCAACTAAAACATACAACTATGTCTATTCTAGCGATCCGTCTAGTTTGAACTATCTTGCAGAAAACCGTGCAACAACCAATGACATCGTTACCAATTTGGTAGATGGGTTGATGGAAAATGACCAATACGGTAACTACGTTCCATCCTTAGCAGAGGATTGGAGTGTTTCTCAGGACGGTTTGACATACACTTATAAACTTCGTAAAGATGCTAAGTGGTATACCTCTGAAGGTGAAGAATATGCTCCAGTAACTGCCCAAGATTTTGTAACTGGTTTGAAATATGCTGCTGATAAAAAATCCGAGGCTTTGTACCTGGTTCAAGATTCTGTAGCAGGTTTGGATGACTATATCAACGGGAAAACAACTGACTTTTCAACTGTCGGTGTTAAGGCGATTGACGACCAAACAGTTCAGTACACTTTGACACGACCAGAATCTTATTGGAATTCTAAAACAACATCAACCATTCTCTTCCCTGTCAATGCAGACTTCCTGAAATCAAAAGGGGATGATTTTGGTAAGGTAGACCCTTCTAGTATTTTGTACAATGGACCTTTCTTGATGAAATCCTTTGTTTCAAAATCTGTCATCGAATTCAAGAAAAATCCCAACTACTGGGATGAAAAAAATGTCTTTGTGGATGATGTGAAATTGGCCTATTATGATGGTAGTGACCAAGATGCACTAGCTCGTAACTTTGTAGAAGGAGTCTACAGCTACGCACGTCTCTATCCAAATAGCTCAAGCTTTGAAGGAATTAAAGAGAAGAACAAAGATAACATCATTTATAGTATGCAAACCGCAACTTCTTATTACTTGAACTTCAACTTGGACAGAAAATCTTATAACTTCACGTCTAAATCCTCAGATATCGAAAAGAAATCAACTCAAGAAGCAGTTCTGAATAAAAACTTCCGTCAAGCCTTCAACTATGCATACAACCGTACAGCCTATGGAGCTCAATCTCAAGGGGAAGACGGAGCAACGAAGATTATTCGTAACCTGGTTGTACCTCCAACATTTGTAAGTATCAACGGAAAAGACTTTGGCGATGTTGTTTCAGAAAAGATGGTCAACTATGGCCAAGAATGGCAAGGAATCAACTTTGCAGATGCACAAGACCCATACTACAATCCTGACAAGGCTAAGGCTAAGTTTGCAGAAGCTAAGAAAGAATTGGAAGCTAAGGGTGTGCAATTCCCAATCCACTTGGATGTATCAGTTGACCAATCAGCTAAAAAAGGTGTACTTGAAGCAAGCTCTTTGAAACAATCCATCGAATCTGTTCTAGGGGCTGAGAATGTGGTTATCGATATTCAACAATTATCAACAGACGACTATGATAATTCTAGCTACCTCGCTCAAACCGCAGCTCAAAAAGACTTTGATATCTATAATGGTGGTTGGAGTGCGGACTACTTGGATCCTTCAAGTTATCTTGATATCCTAAATGTTAATAATGGGGGTATGTTGCAAAACATTGGTCTAGAACCAGGTGAGGTAAATGACAAGGCTAAGGCAGTTGGACTCGATACTTACACTCAAATGTTAGAAGATGCTAACAAGGAGCAAGAACCAGCAAAACGTTATGAAAAATATGCTGAAGTTCAAGCTTGGCTCGTTGATAGCGCCCTTGCAATTCCAAACGTTTCTCTTGGTGGAACACCGACCTTGAGAAAGACAGTTCCATTCTCATCGCCATTCTCACAAGCAGGAAATAAGGGTGTCGAATCATACAAATATCTCAAGTTGCAAGATAAGACTGTAACGGCTGATGAGTATGAAAAAGCTAAAGAAAAATGGCTAAAAGAAAAAGAAGAATCTAATAAAAAAGCCCAAGAAGATTTTGCTAAACACGTTAAGTAATCAGTCTATTCAACAGGAAAAACGATAGTTTCTCAGGAAGCTATCGTTTTTGTATAGTTTGAAACTATAACTAGCTCTTGAAAACAAGAAAACGAAGGATCCAAAATAAGTGGTACAATAGTTACTATAGATTTGGAGGTAAAGTATGAGCAAATCATTTCATATCAACACAATTTTAGCCCAAGCAGGTATTAAGTCAGATAAAGCGACAGGTGCTTTGGTAACACCAATTCACTTTTCAACGACCTATCAGCATCCAGAATTTGGTCAATCAACTGGATTTGACTATACCCGCACCAAAAACCCAACTCGTAGCAAGGCAGAGGAAGTTTTAGCAGCTATTGAATCTGCCCACTATGCTCTAGCAACTAGTTCAGGTATGTCTGCGATTGTGTTGGCCTTTAGTGTCTTCCCAGTAGGAAGCAAGGTTTTGGCTGTCCGTGACCTTTACGGTGGTTCTTTCCGTTGGTTCAATCAAGTGGAACAGGAAGGTCGTTTCAACTTTACCTATGCGAACACAGAAGAAGAGCTAATTGCCGAGCTAGAAAAGGATGTGGATGTACTTTATATCGAAACACCAACCAACCCTTTGATGTTGGAATTTGATATTGAAAAATTGTCAACATTAGCTCATGCTAAAGGAGCGACAGTTGTCGTGGATAATACCTTCTATAGCCCGATTTACCAACGTCCAATTGAAGACGGGGCAGATATCGTCCTTCATTCAGCGACAAAATACCTTGCAGGACATAATGATGTTCTAGCTGGTGTAGTTGTGACAGATAGTGCTGATTTATACGAAAAACTCTTTTACAATCTCAACACGACAGGGGCTGTTTTGTCACCATTTGATAGTTATCAATTGATTCGTGGTCTTAAAACCTTGTCACTTCGTATGGAGCGCTCAACAGCTAATGCTCAAGAAATCGTAGCCTTTTTGGAACAATCACCTGCAGTTAAAGAAGTCCTGTATACAGGACGTGGGGGGATGATTTCCTTTAAAGTAGCTGATGAGAAGCGTATTCCTCATATCTTAAATACTTTGCAAGTATTCTCTTTTGCTGAAAGTCTGGGTGGTGTAGAAAGCCTGATTACTTACCCAACCACTCAAACCCATGCTGACATTCCTGCAGAGGTTCGTCATTCTTATGGTCTAACAGACGATCTCTTGCGCTTGTCTATTGGTATTGAGGATGCAAGGGACTTGATTGAAGATTTAAGACAGGCCTTGGAAGGATAAAACTATGGGAAAATATGATTTTACGACCTTGCCCAATCGTTTTGGACATCATACCTATAAGTGGAAAGAAGCAGAGACTGACCGTCAAGTATTGCCTGCCTGGATTGCTGATATGGACTTTGAGGTGTTACCTGAGATTCGTCAGACAGTCCATGACTATGCAGAGCAATTAGTCTATGGCTATACCTATGCTAGTGATGGTTTGATTGAAGCCGTTCAAGACTGGGAAGAAAAACACCATGGCTATCGCTTTGATAAGGATGCTCTAGTCTTTATCGAAGGGGTAGTACCAGCTATTTCAACAGCCATTCAAGCCTTTACCAAGGAAGGCCAAGCAGTGCTCATTAACACACCAGTATATCCTCCTTTTGCTCGCAGTATTAAGCTCAATAATCGTAGACTAATCACCAACTCTCTAGTAGAAAAAGACGGACTTTTTGAGATTGACTTTGATCAATTAGAGAAAGACTTTGTTGAAGAGGATGTGAAACTTTACGTTCTCTGCAACCCTCATAATCCTGGTGGACGTGTTTGGGAGAAGGAAGTCTTAGAGAAGATTGGACAACTTTGTCAAAAACATGGAGTTTTGTTGGTGTCTGATGAGATTCACCAAGATTTGGCCTTGTTTGGGAACAAGCACCAGTCATTCAATACGGTAAATGAAGATTTTAAAGAATTTTCACTGATTTTAAGCAGCGCTACCAAGACCTTCAACATTGCTGGAACAAAGAATTCCTATGCTATCATCGAGAATCCTAAGTTAAGAGTTGCTTTCCAAAAGCGCCAGCTGGCTAATAATCAACATGAAATCTCAGGGTTGGGATATTTGGCAACAGAAGCAGCCTATCGCTCTGGTGAAGATTGGTTAACAGAACTCAAAGAACTGATTGAGAAACACATCAATTATGTAGTTGATTTGTTTGGGAAAGAAACTAAAATTAAGGTCATGAAACCTCAAGGGACCTATCTCATTTGGCTTGATTTTTCAGCCTACGATATTAGTGATGAAGAATTAAGAAGCCTTTTAAGAGACGAAGCCAAGGTTATCCTGAACAGAGGCTTGGACTTTGGTGAAGAAGGAGCCCTCCACGCTCGCTTAAATGTAGCTATGCCGACATCTGTCTTGGAAGAAGTTTGCCAACGAATCATTGCTACTTTCGCTAAATTTTAAGAAGCTAGCCTTTTAGGAGAAAAGTACTCCTAGAAGGCTATTTTCATAGGAAGAAATGTGGTATAATTAAGAGATAAAGTAAAGGGGAAAATATGGCTAAATTGATTCCTGGGAAACTTCGAATGGAGGGAGCTCAACTCTACGAAACTAGTCAGATTGAAATTATCAAAGAGAAAGACCATCGTCTCTATGCGCGTGTAGCAGATGAAGAAATTCGCTATAGCCTGGATGATGATTTGGTTTTTTGTGCTTGTGATTTTTTCCAAAAAAGAGGGTTCTGTGTGCATTTGGCAGCACTAGAGCATTACCTGAAAAATGATCACATTGGTCAGGAACTCTTGGGAAATCTGGAAAATGTGCACGAACAGAAAGAAGAAGTTGAAACTCAGGTTACTTTTGGAGGAAAGTTTTTAGAATCCATTCAAATTCCTAGTCTTTCTGAAATCTATCAGTTGTCTGCTCAGGGACAGCTTGAAGCAGGGACTAATCGCATTATTTGGACTTTGAGAGTCGGTCTTATCCAGACGCAGAAATTTTATGTAATCCGAGATATTCCTCTTTTTCTGAAGGTTTTAGAAACTAGTAAACCCTACATGATTGGAAAGTTATATGAAACTTCCTTGAATATTCGTCAGTTTGATGAAAGTAGCCAATTTGTTCTGAATTTCCTTCAGGGAATTGTAGAAGATGAGGTTGAAAATGCCCTCTTTTTCCAAAATCAAGGTCGTCATCTCTATTTCCCGCTGTCTTTTTTTGAGCAGGGTGTTAGTCTGCTGATGGGCTTAGATGAATTCCAATTTGACCATCAGATTTCAAGCTATCCTTATCTTGTATTTCAAGATTTTGATGGCCAAGCAGGTTTGTTTACCTTTCAAATTGAAGAAAAGTCCAACTATTATGAGATGGAAATTTTTCAACAGGTAGGGCTTAATTCGTTTTATAAGGGACAAGTCTTGTTTACTAAAGGTACATTTTATCTTCTGTCTAAAGAACAAGCTAGACTTATAGAAAAATTAAAAAAAGTATCTATCGATAAAAGCGGTAGAAAGATTTTACAATTTGATACCAGTGATCGAGATCTTCTAGCTTCGACCTTGTCGCAGTTTAAAGACATAGGAGAGGTAAAAGCTCCTGATACGCTTCAAATTCAGACTTTCCGTCCTTCGTTCTACATGGAAGGAGAAGAGGACGGTTCTATCCGTTTGGATATGCAGTTTCAGTATGAAACTTGCTTAGTAACGAATCGCAATGAACTAGAGAGTCTTCCTTTTGCTAGTGATATTCAACTGGAGAAGCAAATCTTTCAGTTGGCTCTATCTGCTGGATTTGAAGCAGATTTTCGTTCATGGCGTCAAAGTTTGAAAGCTGATGCAGTTCATGCCTTCTTTCAGGAAGTTTTGCCATCCTTTGAAGCGCTTGGAGAATTAAGGATTTCTGAGAGCTTGCAAGACCTTTATCAGGTTCAGAAGCCTCAAGTTCACATCTCATCCAAGGGAAGCCTATTAGAAATTCAATTTGATTTTCAAAATATAGATCAAGAAGAAATCGATCGAGCGATGAAAGCTCTAGTTGAGAAGCAGGATTATTATATCAGCTCTTCGAATCAGGTTTACTATTTCGATGATCAGACCAAGCGTATCCGTCAGGATTTAGAAGAATTAGGGATAGAGGACCTACAAGATGGAGCTTTTCGAGCTCGTAAATCCCTAGCTTATACCCTATCTCATCTATTTAAGAATCAGGATCAAATTTCTTTCACCGAAGAATTTCGCAATCTGGCCCATGATTTGACGCATCCAGAAGATTTTCCGATGAAAGAGCTGAATATCCAAGCAGAACTTAGAGACTATCAGAAAAAGGGAATTCAGTGGCTTCAAATGCTTTACCATTATGGCTTTGGTGGGATTTTAGCAGATGATATGGGACTTGGGAAGACCTTGCAAACTATCGCCTTTTTAAGTAGTCAGGTTCAAGCAGATACTAGTGTCCTAATTCTTGCTCCGTCTGGCTTAATCTATAACTGGGCTGATGAATTTCAAAAGTTTGCTCCAGATTTGGATGTCGTGGTCGTGCATGGCTTAAAATCTCATCGAGAGTCAATTTTGGCAGAAAATCATCAGATTTATGTGACAAGCTATGCTACTTTCCGTCAAGATAGTGAAATTTATCGAGACCTATCTTTTGATTTTCTTTTTCTAGATGAAGCTCAAGTCATGAAAAATGCACAAACGAAGATTGCTCAAAGTTTGCGACGATTTGTGGTTCCATCTGTCTTTGCACTATCAGGAACACCGATTGAAAACCATCTGGGAGAACTATGGTCGATTTTTCAGATTGTCTTACCAGGTCTCTTACCTGCTAAGAAGGAGTTTATGAAACTATCAACTGAGAGAGTGGCTCAATTTATCAAACCCTTTGTCATGAGACGTAAGAAAGAAGAGGTTTTGACAGAGTTGCCTGACTTGATTGAAGTTGTCTATAAGAATGAACTGGAGGATCAACAAAAAGCTATTTATCTTGCTCAACTGCAACAGATGCAGGAACGTTTGGGACAGGTAAGCGATTCGGAATTTCAACGAAATCGCGTCGAAATTTTGACTGGACTCATGCGTCTGCGTCAGATTTGTGATACGCCTGCGCTCTTTATGGAGGACTACCAAGGAGAGAGCGGGAAACTGGATAGTTTACGAGATTTGCTGGTTCAGATTGCTGAAGGTGGACACCGTGTACTTATCTTCTCACAATTTAGAGGTATGCTGGATCGGATTGAGCAAGAGCTGCCTGACTTAGGCTTGACTTCCTTTAAAATTACGGGCTCAACTCCTTCTCAAGAACGTCAGGAAATGACCAAGGCTTTTAACCAAGGAGAGCGCGATGTATTCTTGATTTCTCTAAAAGCTGGTGGGGTAGGACTCAATCTCACTGGTGCGGATACGGTCATTCTAGTAGACTTATGGTGGAATCCTGCAGTTGAATCTCAGGCTATCGGTCGAGCCCATCGTATGGGACAAGAGCAGGCTGTTGAAGTTTATCGCCTTGTGACTCGAGGTACAATTGAAGAAAAGATTCAAGAATTACAAGAGAAAAAGAAAAATCTTGTTTCTGAAATCTTGGATGGAACAGAGTCTCGAGGAAGTCTGAGTCTAGCTGAAATACGAGAAATTTTAGGGATTTCATGAGCCTATACTTGAAAAATCAAGACATTACGCTATAATGGAGTATTGAAAGGAAATAAATATGACACAAAAACGATTTCCAATAGTGGCAGATGATGAAGTCATGTTGACAGAAATGCCAGTTATGAATCTCTACGATGAGTCTGATTTCATCAGTAATATCAAAGGTGATTATCAAGATAAAAACTACTTAGAATGGTCTCCAATCACTGAAGAAAAAAAGCAAGAGAAAGCCAAGCCTCTTGTAAAACCGATTGAGAAAAAAGAAAAATCCTATGCTGAATTAGCGCGTGAAGAAGCTCGTGCGGATTTGAAAAAGAAGCGCTCGGCTCGATATTTGACTCAGGATGTAAGTCATACGAGACGTCAAACGAAAACAAGCCAGGTGCGTCCAGCAAATCAACCGACAGCACCTTTTCAAAAGGAAAATCCAGGAGAATTTGCGAAATATAGTCAGAAGTTAGGTCAATCTCACTATATTTTGGCAGAAACCGTTTTTCAAGTGGAACATCCAATTTCAGATGGTGAAACAAGTCATTCCAAGAAAAACAATTATGACTTTTTAAAGAAAAGCCAAATTTATAACAAAAAAAGTAAACAAAAAGAACAAGAACGTCAAGTGGCCCAAGAGCTTAACTTGACTAGAATGAGCGAATAGAGGGGAAGAAAATGGCAAAAACCTATCATTTTATTGGAATCAAAGGGTCAGGTATGAGTGCCTTGGCTTTGATGTTGCATCAAATGGGGCATAAAGTTCAAGGTTCTGACGTTGAAAAGTACTACTTTACACAACGTGGACTAGAGCAAGCAGGGATTACAATTTTACCGTTTGATGAAAAAAATCTTCAAGGAGATTTAGAAATTATCGCTGGTAATGCCTTCCGCCCAGATAACAACGTTGAAATTGCTTATGCTGACAAAAATGGTATCAGCTATAAACGTTATCATGAGTTTCTTGGTAGCTTTATGCGTGACTTTATCAGTATGGGAGTTGCTGGTGCACACGGTAAGACTTCAACAACTGGGATGCTTTCTCACGTCTTGTCACACATCACTGATACAAGCTACTTGATCGGAGATGGTACAGGTCGTGGTTCTGAAAATGCCAAGTATTTTGTCTTTGAATCAGACGAGTATGAACGCCATTTCATGCCATATCACCCAGAGTACTCTATCATCACTAACATCGATTTTGACCACCCTGACTATTTCACAAGCTTGGAAGATGTCTTCAACGCCTTCAATGATTATGCCAAACAAATTACTAAAGGCTTGTTCGTTTACGGTGAAGATGCTGAGTTGCGTAAGATTACAGCAAATGCCCCAATCTATTATTACGGTTTTGAAACAGAAGGTAATGACTTTGTAGCAAGTGACTTGCTTCGTTCTACAACAGGTTCAACCTTTACCGTTCACTTCCGTGGTCAAGAGTTGGGCCAATTCCATATTCCAACTTTCGGTCGCCACAATATCATGAATGCCACAGCAGTAATTGGTTTGCTTTATACTGCTGGCTTTGATTTGAATTTAGTGCGTGAACACTTGAAGACTTTTGGTGGAGTGAAACGTCGCTTTACAGAAAAGATTGTCAATGACACTGTTATCATCGATGATTTTGCTCACCATCCAACTGAAATCGTAGCGACTCTTGATGCTGCACGTCAAAAATACCCAAGCAAGGAAATCGTGGCTATCTTCCAACCGCATACTTTTACTCGTACAATCGCCTTGTTGGATGATTTTGCCCAATCCTTGAATCAGGCTGATGCAGTTTACCTCGCACAAATCTACGGTTCAGCTCGTGAGGTGGACCATGGTGATGTCAAGGTAGAAGACCTTGCCAATAAAATCAACAAGAAACATCAAGTTATCACTGTTGAAAATGTTTCTCCACTCCTTGATCATGACAATGCTGTCTATGTTTTCATGGGAGCTGGCGATATCCAAACTTATGAATATTCATTCGAACGTCTCTTGTCTAATTTGACAAGCAATGTTCAGTAAGGAAGATCATGGAATTTCCAATTAAAATCAGGGAAGCACAGCAATCAGATATAAATCAGATTTGCTTGATACAAGAAAGTATTTCAAACTCCCTAGAAATATTGAATAGAGAAATAATAGAAGAACGTATCCGCAACCATGCGGGTACGTTTCTCTTAGCTAGCCTGGATGATCAAGGGATTGCCTATATCACTGCGACGACACCTCCTATTCCCTCTTTAAGACAATGGATGCTTGAGATCGGAGATGAGGAATTCATTAGTGAGAACGCAATCATCCTTGAAGATTTAGCTGTTCATCCAGATTACCAAGGGCAAGGCTTTGGAACCTTGTTGCTAGCAGCTTTGAAGGAAGTTACCCGTCAGCAAAATAGACCAGGTATTTATTTGCTTTGTGAGGATGAGTTGCTGGCCTACTTTGAAATGAATGGATTTGTGGAACAAGGGATCGTAGATGGAGAAAGGAGCAGTGAAGTTGCCTTTCTCATGCGATGGCAGAATCCCTATTATCAGGAGGAACTATGATTATTAGACAAGCTAGATTGACAGATTTAGATCGTATCTTTGAAATTGAACTAGAAAATTTTTCAATTGAAGAAGCCATTCCTCGTCCTGTTTTTGAAGCTCATCTGAAGGAAATCAAGACCAGTTTTTTAGTGGCTGAAAAAGAGGGGGAAATACTAGGCTATATTGAGGGACCAGTAGTTCCTCATCGACATTTACAAGACCAGTCCTTTACAGAAGACATTAAAGATTACAGCCGTCAAAAAGGTGGCTATATCTCTGTGACTTGTCTATCCATTGCTAAGAAAGCTCAAGCGTTAGGTGTCGGACGAAAATTATTGACCGCTTTAAAAGATCTCGCTCTTGAGCATGAGCGTGAGGGAATCAATCTGACTTGCCATGACTATCTCATTGGCTATTATGAGAAACATGGTTTTGTGAATGAAGGAAAATCCAAGTCGACTTTTGCTGGTGAAGAATGGTATGATATGGTCTGGGAAAACACGAATTAGGCATCAGAAAGGCATCTATGGTTGCTTTTCTTTAGTTTTTGAGATATAATATTATGGATTATCAACAAGGAGGTAATACCTTTGAGCGAAAATTCTCGAGAAGAAGAAAAGTTAAGTTTTAAAGAACAAATTTTACGAGATTTAGAAAGATTGAAAAGAGAAGAAGAGGTTAACGCTACCGAGAGTGGTAAGGATGAGCTTTTCTCTGATTTCAGTAATCTTTCAAAGACAGATGAATTAGTGAAAGAGCCGTCTGTAGAAGATTTGATGGAAGATTCAGTTTCACTAGTGGATGAACTATTTGCTAATGCTCCAACAGTTCCACCACGTCCATCTTTATCATCAGAAGAACCTGTTGAACCAGCTGTAGTTCCAGAAAAAGTTACACCTGCAGAACCAGCTGTGGCTCCAGAAAAAGTTACACCTGCAGAACCAGCTGTAGTTCCAGCAGAAGTTACACCTGCAGAACCAGCTGTAGTTCCAGCAGAAGTTACACCTACAGAATCCGCAGTAGCTACAGAACCAGTAGTACCTACTGTAGATCGAGTTGAATCTCATGTACCTGCTCAGCCGGTTCAAGAAGAGAAAGAGTTCAATGCTAATTCGACAAGGATTCCAGTTTCTTATCGTACGAATCAGACCAAACCAAGTCCTGCTCGAAAGAATATTAAACCTCAACCGAAACCAACAGTTCTTGCAAAAGAAACTCCAAGTCAAGAACCAGTTGCTCCAGTTGAAACTAGAACTGAACTTCCTAGAAGAAGTCGTAAAGAATCAGTGAAACCAATCAAGAAAAAGAAAAAATCACGCTTGAAAGGATTTTTCGTAACAGTATTTGTTTTATTGATTTTACTAGGTGTGGGTGGATTCTTTGGTTACCGTTATGTCGAATCTGCACTCCAACCGGTTGATGCTAATTCAAAACAGTATGTTACGGTTCAGATTCCAGAAGGGGCCAATCTTCAGCAAATTGGTGATACCTTAGAAAAATCTGAATTGGTAAAACACGGTTTTATCTTTAGCCTTTATGCTAAGTATAAAGACTACAATGATTTGAAATCTGGTTACTATAATTTGCAAAAGAGCATGAGTACAGATGATATCATCAAAGAATTGCAAAAGGGTGGAACGCCTCAACCTCAAGAAGTTGCACTTGCAAATCTTACAATCCCTGAAGGATATACCCTTGATCAAATCGCACAAACAGTTGGTCAGCTTCAAGGAGACTTTAAAGAACCTTTGACTGCGGATGCCTTCTTGGCAAAAGTGCAAGATGAAACCTTCATCTCTCAATTAGTTGCTAAGTACCCAACCCTTCTCGGAAGTCTACCAACTAAAGAAAGTGGTGTTCGTTATCGTTTAGAAGGGTACCTATTCCCAGCAACTTATGCTATCAAAGAAAGCACAACTATTGAAAGCTTGATTGATGAAATGGTGGCAACTATGGACAAAAACTTGTCAGCACATTACACTGCAATCAAAGAAAAGAACTTGACAGTGAATGAACTCCTCACCATCGCATCACTTGTGGAAAAAGAAGGATTGAAAACTGACGATCGCAAACTGATCGCTGGAGTCTTCTATAATCGTTTGAACCTTGGTATGCCACTTCAAAGTAACATTGCTATTCTCTATGCAGAAGGTAAGCTAGGACAAAATATTAGCTTGGCAGATGATGCAGCAATTGATACAACAATCAATTCACCGTATAATGATTATACGAACCTTGGCTTAATGCCTGGCCCAGTAGACAGTCCAAGTCTGGATGCAATTGAAGCAAGTATCAATCAAACTAAGAGCGACTATCTCTACTTTGTAGCCAACGTACAAGATGGTAAGGTTTACTTTGCAACGACACGAGAAGAACATGATAGAAACGTTGCAGAGCATGTCAACAGTAAACTGACACAATCAAGCAGTTCAAACTAACTCTTAGAACAAGATTTGCTATTAAATCCGTGAGTGTAGAAGAGAAACTCTCTTTTTACGGGAATAGCAAGTCACACCAGTCTTTCCGCTATGATTAGAAACGCCTGAAATTCACAAGTTTTAGGCGTTCGGAAATTACGAAAGTAAAAACTTACCTCTTATTTGAACCTGAGTCTAGAAGTGATAGAATCATTAGGTTTAGGCACAGATTTTAAAAGGTCGATACTGACTAAAATCATTCAAGGAAAGCTTTAAAAAGACTTTGTCTTCATTGTAAAATTATGTGGTTTACCACATAATTTTGCTTTACTACCTAAAGAAATTTAAATTTAATCAAAAGAAAGTTGAGAAAAATGGCAGAAAAAACATATCCAATGACCCTTGAAGAAAAGGAAAAACTCGAAAAAGAATTAGAAGAGTTGAAACTAGTTCGTCGTCCAGAAGTTGTAGAACGCATCAAGATTGCGCGTTCATACGGTGACTTGTCAGAAAATAGTGAGTATGAAGCAGCTAAGGACGAGCAAGCCTTCGTTGAAGGACAAATCTCTAGCTTGGAAACAAAAATCCGTTATGCTGAGATTGTCAATAGCGATGCGGTTGCTCAAGATGAAGTTGCTATCGGGAAAACAGTAACTATCCAAGAAATTGGTGAAGACGACGAAGAAGTATATATCATCGTGGGATCAGCGGGTGCAGATGCCTTTGCAGGTAAAGTATCAAATGAAAGCCCAATTGGGCAAGCCTTGATTGGTAAGAAAACAGGTGATACTGCTACGATTGAAACACCTGTAGGAAGCTATGATGTTAAAATCTTAAAAGTAGAAAAAACAGTTTAATAGGAATGAAAAGAAGGAGTAGATATAGGGAAAGCGCTTCCTATCACTCCTTTTCTTAATTCTAAAAACTAGAGGAGACTATATGAATTCAGAAAATAAGCACAAAAAGAAAAATAAAATGGAACGTGGGTTAACCAATCGCCATGTTCAGGTTATGGCGATTGCAGGAACAATTGGAACAGGACTGTTTCTAGGAGCTGGACGTTCTATTAGTTTGACAGGTCCGTCAATCGTCTTGGTCTATATGATTACGGGTGGTTTTATGTATCTTATGATGCGTGCTATCGGGGAAATGTTGTACCAAGATCCGGAGCAACATACCTTTATCAACTTTATTACCCGTTATCTAGGTCAGGGTTGGGGTTACTTCTCAGTCTGGTCTTACTGGCTCTCAGTAGTCTTTATCGGTATGGCTGAGATTACAGCTATTGCTCACTATGTTCAGTTTTGGTTTCCATCCTGGCCATCTTGGTTGATTCAGGTTGTATTTCTGACAATACTCGGCTTGGTGAACTTGATTGCCGTTAAAATCTTTGGTGAAGTAGAATTTTGGTTTGCTATGATTAAAATTGTGGCCATTCTTGCCATGATTGCAACAGGTGTTTTTCTAGTTTTGACTGGCTTTGAAACACCTTATGGTTCAGCAAGCCTTGCCAATATCAGTGATCATTTCTCCCTTTTCCCAAATGGAGCTATGAACTTTGTCATGGCCTTCCAGATGGTTTTCTTTGCATACTTGATGATTGAATTTATCGGTGTTACCACATCTGAAACCAAGGATCCTCGAAAAGTATTGCCTAAGGCTGTTAAGGAAATTCCTTTGCGAATTATCTTTTTCTACGGTGGAGCTCTCTTAGCCATCATGTCTATTATTCCTTGGCGTGAACTTTCTGCAGCAGATTCACCATTTGTGACAGTGTTTGAACTTGTTGGTCTTAAGTGGGCGGCAGCCTTGATTAACTTTGTAGTTTTGACTTCAGCAGCGTCAGCCTTGAATTCAACCCTTTACTCAACAGGTCGTCACTTATACCAAATTGCCCATGATTCACCAAATCGTTTCTTGAAAGCTATTAAGGCAGACACACTCTCACGTCACAACGTTCCTCAGAATGCAATCATTGCTTCTGCCGTCTTGATTGGTTTTGCAGCCTTCATCAATGTACTTCCTGGCGTATCAGATGCCTTTGCTTTGATTACAGCTTCTTCATCAGGTGTTTATATCGCGATCTACATCTTGATCATGGTAGCCCATCTCAAGTATCGCAAGTCTAAAGACTTTATGGCAAATGGCTATCTCATGCCTCAATACCGCTTGCTAAATCCTCTGACCATGCTCTTCTTTATCTTTGTATTTGGAACACTCTTCTTACAAGAATCAACCTTTATGGGAGCAGTTGGCTCAGCTATCTGGATTGTCGTCTTTGGAATCTATAGTCAGTGGAGATTTAAAAAATAAAGAAGTTGCTCATCAACCGAGGTTGGTGAGTTTTTTTAAGTTTGACAGTTCTTCAAAATAGGAATATAATCAAGGCGTAAGTGTCTTTGAGGAGGTTTTGATGCACATTAGATTGGAGAATACAGAGTCTCAGAAAGCACAGGAGATAGGGAATTTGATTCGCTCCTATAATCGTTCTAAAAGAGAAACTGCTGAAAGTGAGCCACTAAACCTTTATGTCGAAGATGAACATGGTCAACTCCTGGCTGGTTTAGTAGCAGAGACTTTTGGAAATTGGTTAGAAATCGAGTATTTGTTTGTGAAAGAGGAATTCAGAGGACAAGGAATCGGCTCCCAACTATTGCAACAAGCAGAAAGTGAAGCTAAGAAGAAAAACTGTCGATACGCTTTTGTCAATACTTATCAGTTTCAAGCGCCAACCTTTTATCAGAAGTATGGCTACAAGGAAGTTTTTACTATGAAAGACTATCCCTATACTGGACAAAGGCACTATTATCAAAAAGAGTTGTAAACGGAAAATGAACGATTAAAGAGAGTGGCACATCATAATGGAGGCGGGTTAATGGATATCATACTAGATATGGGAAATGTTTTATTAGAATGGAATCAGGATAAGATTTTGAAAGCTGTAGCTAAAACTCAGAAAGATTATCTAATTTTAGACAAGGCTATTTTTCAGTCGGGGCTCTGGGAAAGATTGGACCTGGGGACCTTGACTCGAGAAGAATTGGTTGATAAGGTTCTTTCTATGATAGGGGATTGCTATCAGAAAAAGGTTGAAGAAGTCATTTGGAATTGGCCAGCCTATATCGATATTTACATGGAAGTCTTTCCGCTGCTTGCACGTTTAAAGGAAAAAGGTCATCGTATTTTTGTTTTGTCAAATACATCACCAGTTTTTTATGAATTATTGAAAGACCAACTATCTCCTTTAAATGGAATCTTAGATGGTTTCGTCCTTTCCTGTGATATCAAGGTCATCAAACCTGATCGAAAAATGTTTGAAGAAATCCTCCATAAATATCAGTTGGACCCAGCAAATTGTGTCTTTCTTGATGATATAGCAGACAACACTAAGATGGCTGAAAGTTTAGGAATCAGAGCCTATCAAGTCAAACAGAGAAGTGACGTTGTAGATATTTTGAAAAAATTTGAATAAGCAGAAAACTCTCTATCATTTAGCTGGTAGAGAGTTTTTTGTTAGAAAAATCGCACAAAATGACAGATATATATTGCATAATGTAAAATATATGATATAATGAACTTAGAAAGAAGCGCAACTTTTAAAATTAAGGAGGAGGTAAGAAGTGGCTAAGAATTTAAAATTAAAACTCGCTCGAGTTGAGCTTGATATGACACAGGGTGACCTGGCAGAAGCTGTGGGTGTCACTAGGCAGACTATCGGCTTGATAGAAGCTGGGAAATATAATCCTAGTCTCTCCCTTTGCCAGTCCATTTGCAGATGCTTAGGTAAAACTTTAGATCAATTATTTTGGGAGGAAGAAGATGAAAAATAGATTATTTTATTATCAATTACTAGACGAAAGAGAAGAACAACTGATGAATAAAGCGGGGGCTGAAAGTTTCTATATCTGTATCGCTTTGTCGCTCCTATCTTATATCATTGCAGTATTAGCACCAAGTCTTTTTAATCCGAGAATGATTCTTATCATTATCATTATTGGAACTTTTTACTTTTTCGGCCGTGCTCGAGATTTGGGTGTGACCTATTATAGTCGTTTTCATTTTACGATTTTGGGATGCTTATTAGTGACTCTTGCAATTACAGCCATCTTGATGCTCCAGAACTACCAGTTCAATATAGAAATTTATCAGCATAATCCATTGAATTTTAAATATCTGTCTGCTTGGATCCTTACTTATCTTCTTTATCTTCCGTGGGTTTTTATTGGAAACCTTACTTTAAGAAACTTTGGTGAATGGGCCCAGAAAAAATATGAGAAAGATATGGATGAGCTTGAGAGTATGGAATAGCTTGTTAGCTTTTTCTCCATCTTGGTAAAATGTGTTATAATAGTACTAATTTATGAGAAAAGAAGAAACATTTTCATCTTTTTACAAATAAGGAAGAAGGACAGTATATGTACCCAGATGACAGTTTAACATTGCACACAGATTTGTATCAGATTAACATGATGCAGGTTTACTTCGACCAAGGAATTCATAACAAGAAAGCAGTTTTTGAAGTTTATTTCCGCCAACAACCGTTTAAAAATGGTTATGCTGTTTTTGCAGGTTTGGAACGAATTGTGAACTACCTTGAAAACTTGCGTTTCTCAGATAGCGATATAGCTTATTTGGAATCACTTGGTTATCATGGTGCCTTCTTGGAATATCTCCGTAATCTCAAGTTGGAATTGACTGTACGTTCTGCCAAGGAAGGTGATCTGGTCTTTGCCAATGAACCGATCGTTCAAGTGGAGGGACCTTTGGCGCAGTGTCAGTTGGTTGAAACAGCACTTTTAAATATCGTCAACTTTCAAACCTTGATTGCGACCAAGGCTGCTCGTATTCGTTCAGTCATTGAAGATGAACCTTTGATGGAGTTTGGTACACGTCGTGCGCAAGAGATGGATGCAGCTATCTGGGGAACTCGTGCCGCTGTCATTGGTGGTGCAAATGGTACCAGTAACGTTCGAGCTGGGAAGCTCTTTGGGATTCCTGTTCTAGGGACTCATGCTCACGCCTTGGTACAAGTCTATGGCAATGATTATCAGGCTTTCAAGGCTTATGCCTCAACTCACAAAAACTGTGTATTCCTAGTGGATACCTATGATACTCTTCGTATCGGTGTTCCAGCAGCGATTCAGGTTGCGCGTGAACTTGGTGACAAGATTAATTTCCTTGGTGTCCGTATTGACTCTGGAGATATCGCCTATATTTCTAAAAAAGTTCGTCAACAACTGGACGAGGCAGGATTTACTGATGCTAAGATTTATGCATCAAATGACCTTGATGAAAATACCATCCTTAACCTCAAGATGCAAAAAGCTAAGATTGATGTCTGGGGTGTAGGAACTAAGCTCATCACAGCCTATGACCAACCAGCACTTGGAGCAGTTTACAAGGTTGTTGCCATCGAAGACGAGAATGGTCAGATGCGCAATACTATCAAACTTTCAAACAATGCAGAGAAGGTTTCAACACCAGGTAAGAAACAAGTTTGGCGCATCACCAGTCGTGAAAAAGGCAAGTCAGAAGGTGACTACATTACCTATGATGGTGTAGATGTTGCTAGTATGACTGAAATTAAGATGTTCCATCCAACCTATACTTACATCAAGAAAACTGTCCGTAATTTTGATGCTGTTCCTCTCTTGGTAGACATTTTCAAGGAAGGTAAGCTAGTCTATGATTTACCAAGTTTACCTGAAATTCAAGCCTATGCTCGTAAGGAATTTGACAAGCTCTGGGACGAATACAAGCGTGTTCTGAACCCACAACATTACCCTGTCGATTTGGCTCGTGATGTATGGCAAGATAAGATGGACTTGATTGATAAGATGCGTAAGGAAGCTCTAGGTGAAGGAGAAGAAGAATGAGTTTGCAAGAGACCATTATCCAAGAACTGGGAGTTAAACCAGTGATTGATGCCCAAGAAGAAATCCGTCGTTCGATTGACTTTTTAAAACGATATTTAAAGAAGCATTCCTTCTTAAAAACTTTTGTATTGGGCATTTCTGGAGGTCAAGACTCGACTTTGGCAGGACGCTTGGCTCAATTAGCCATGGAAGAAATGCGAGCAGAAACAGGTGATGATAGTTATAAATTTATCGCAGTTCGTTTGCCTTATGGAGTGCAAGCTGATGAAGCAGATGCTCAAAAAGCCCTAGCTTTTATCCAGCCTGATGTTAGCCTAGTAGTGAATATCAAGGAGTCTGCTGATGCAATGACAGCAGCAGTGGAAGCAACAGGCAGTCCTGTTTCCGATTTTAACAAGGGAAATATCAAGGCTCGTAGTCGTATGATTGCCCAATATGCCCTTGCGGGTGCCCATAGCGGAGCTGTTATCGGGACTGACCATGCTGCGGAAAATATCACAGGTTTCTTTACTAAGTTTGGTGACGGTGGTGCAGATATTCTCCCGCTTTATCGCCTCAATAAACGCCAAGGAAAACAACTCTTGAAGGAACTTGAAGCTGATCCAGCCCTCTATGAAAAAATTCCAACAGCAGATTTGGAAGAAGAAAAACCAGGTATTGCAGACGAAGTAGCCTTGGGAGTCACTTACAATGAAATTGATGATTATCTCGAAGGTAAACAAGTAAGCCCAGAAGCCCAAGCAACTATTGAAAAATGGTGGTACAAAGGCCAACATAAACGCCACCTACCAATCACAGTGTTTGATAAGTTTTGGGAGTAAAAAAGTCCGGGGGACTTTTTTAGCCCGAGCCTGAAAATACAAAAGCGAAGAAGGTCCGGAGGACCTTTTTCGCTTTATAACTTGAAATGTGAGAAAAAGCTGAAACCCCTTGATATAGCCGTTTTTTGTCTCTTAATGATGAATTTTAAGAACTTTTTAGGAACTTTGTAAATTCTCAATGGCTTTTTCATAAAAGGAAGTCGCCTTTTTCTTATTGTCTTTGGATAGGTGGCTATAGATGTCCATAGTCATTGAAATTTTAGAATGACCTAGCCGTGTTTGGATTTCTTTGTATGGTAGGCCAGCATTAAGCAATAGACTAGCGTGGGTGTGTCGAAAAGCGTGGAAACTTAAACGAGGACATCCAGCCAGTTTTAAATGCTTTTCTAGTCTGAATCTGAGCGCTCCAGCTTCTCTATAATTGTCAAAGGTATCAGAGAACACTTTTTCAAAAGTCATCCCTATTTCCCTGCCTATTTGGGATTGTCTTGCTTTATAGAGCCGAAGCATGAGTACCGTTTTGGTATCCAGTGCTATTTCTCTAATGCTACTTTTACTTTTAGGGCTAGTGATTTCCTTGAGGGTGTTTAAAGTCTTGGTAACTGAAATGCTACCGTTTTGTAGGTCAATATCAGACCATTTCAATGCTAAACACTCACGAATACGCAAACCAGTCGCTAGAAGTGTCTTATATAATACCGTATCAGAGAAATTTTTGTAAGTGTTTGGCAACTGATCCAGATAATCTAAGAATTTTTTCAAATTGTCGTCATCCAGATATTTCAGTTTTTGCCCTTCTTTGGGTTTGCGCCGTGGGACGATGATATCACTAGCTGGATTTGAAGCAATGACTTGCAAGGAAACGGCATAGGATAATATGCGTTTATTTAGGGCATGGAGTTGGTTATATTGCTGATAACCTTTTCCTAGTTGATTGTAATCTATTGCCCACTGGTTTACCTGGTGCTGAATGACTGGGGGCGTCAGTTTATCCAGTTTGTAGTCTCCAAAGGCTGGTAGGAGATACTTTTTTATGTTGTTTTTTGCCCCTATAAGGGTGCTATGTTTGACTGTATGGCAATAATTTTCTAGCCAGAGTTCCGTCAATTCCTGATAGGTGGTAACATTAACGGCTTTTGTAATTGTTGAGCCGTTTTTTTCAAACTCTACCTTGGCTTGGATAGCCTTGTTTTTGAGTCTATTCTTAGTTCTGTCTGAAATAGTTGTCTTGACTTTCTTACCCGTTACGGTATCGATGCCAAGATAAACGCTGGAACGGTAAACTACTGATCCATCTTTCTTTTTGTACTCTGTAATCTTCATGGTTTTACTCCTTTTCCATCAGCAGGCAAGCAATTAGAAAAGATTTTGAGTTTATACCATGCGAGGGGCTACGAGAACCCCCTTATTTTCGATTTTAAGCAGTCGGACGGCAAATTGTACCAGAATAGGAAACAAGGTGTATATGGGGCTAATATGAGGTTTGAAAAAGCCTCAGTATTTCAAGAGTTTTATTTAGAAAATAAAAAGGAAGTAACAACTAAGCTACTTCCCTGGAGCGCTGAGGCTCAAAGTTTAAAAATATGAGGGTAAACCTCTAAGTAACTTAATTATAGATTAAAGTCTAATAGATGTCAATCAGCAGGCAAGCAATTAGAAATGGTTTCATTGATTGAACCTCAAAATAATGCACAAAAGGAGCTTCGTTAAAAGCCCCTTTTGGTAGGTCGCTACTGCAACCATTCATTAAGATTAAATAAATTATAATCCATTTGGAGCTATATGTAAACAAATTAGCGAATAAGTTCGTCTTTTTTCGTCCTAAAACTGTCCCTTCCGTGTTGTTTCGTAGTCTAGTGATTCTCCTCTCTATTTGTCAATTTTGCCGTTTTTTGAGCCTTAGTCTGTAAAATCGGCTTTCTATTCTTCAATTTCCCCTGTTTTTGCACAATAGGCCTTAGAAATAGGAGCGCTATTGGCGAATATGGGGGAGTTTTTTATTTTAAGTTATGTTTACTCGAATATAAAAAGAAAAGTAGCCGTATCAAATACGGCTACTATCACGTTATGGATCTAAAATCCAAATGTAAACTTTATGGAGCTAAACTCCTAATAGCTGTATTGTAATATAATTATTAAAAAATGTCAAGAGATTAGAAAAGGTATAATTCTTTTAACTTTTCGTTAATTTTGTCCAATGTGTTATCAGATACTTTCATTTTTCCGATTGGATCTAATCTATTTTTCTTTAAAATTCTATCTTTGCTGATTGTTTGAAGGTTATTACACTTGGCATAAGAACGCTTAATGTATTTTTTGTAGTATTGAGTTAATTCAATAACGTCATTTATTTCTGATTGTGTCCGTTTAAGGTTATCATCGTCTATTATCTTAGGTTGAATTATTTCGTTTGAAAATTGTTCTGTATAAGCTTGGTAGACATCCGATAAGGCAGCTTCAGTAATTGCATTATTGGAATCCAAATATTTTAGGTAGGCAAATAATTCTTTGTGTAATTTTTCAATATATTCATCAAGCAAAATAGAAGGATATTCCGCAATGACTTCGTCTATGAGTACAGTATCTATTTGATTTTTAGATGTTAGAGGAATTACTGTAAGTGTTTTTTTATAGGGACTATCTACTTTGTCTAAGACAATAGCCCAATGATTATTTGATAATTCTCCGCCTATATTTACACCGAACTCTACAAATACCAGAGAACCACGACTGAATTTCCAATATTTTCTTTTTTGAGTCTTGGCTTCAAATAAGAATTGTTCAGATTGTCTTTTAACTGCTGGTGCAAGAAATCTGTATTTAGAAGATGTATGCTTTGCTTTACCAAGTTTATAGAGTTTTTCAACTTCTATGTAGTTTTGTTTGGTTTGTTCAAAATATGGATTTTCTTTGTTCATTTTAATTCTCTCTATATATGCCCACGATTTCGCCGATGGTTTAGAAGATATTAGTCATCTCTATTTGTCAATTTTGCCGTTTTTTGCGCTTTAGTCTGTAAAATTGGCTTTCTATTTTTCACTTTCCCTTGTTTTTGCACAATAGACCTTAGAAATATGGGCACTATTGGCGAATATGGGGGATTTTTATAGAATCTTCTCAAAAACCATTGTGGCCTGGATACGGTCTCCACCACCCAGTCCTTTGCTTCCACCATTGGCGGTTGTGATGGTATGAAGTCGATAACCTTTTGAAGCTTGTTTATTGATAACATCTTCTAATTCTGTAAGGTTTCCTGATCCAGTGCCGAAAAACTTTTCTTTCAAAGTTACCTGAAGGACAACGTAGTGTAGTCCATTTACTCCAGACGCAGTGGAAAAACTTCCTTCTTGTTTTACAGTGTCAAAAAATCCCATGGGGATTACTCCTTTTCGTTGTCTATTTCAGATAGTTTTTTAACTAAATCAAAAGTTATTTTTTTATCATAATCATTTAAAGAAATATAGTTGATTAAAATATCTGCAAAATTTGTATTTTTCTCTTTATCAGCATTTATTAGTTCTTCAATTGTAAGCATATACGATTGGCTATGATTAAGCAATCCTTTTACAAAATTGTCATATTTTACAGGATTATTTATATGTTCTTCAACGTTTTTGTACGCTGAACTAAGTTCATTTATTTTTTCAATATCTATATCATTAAGTAATTTTTTAAATTCTTTACTTTGGATTATTTTTAAAATATTTTGTTCATCTTCGTGCCCTAATAAGTAAGCGACACTTACTCCGAAGTGATCAGCTAAAGCTGACCATATATTTTCATCTCTAGGTTTTCTAATTTCATTTTCGTAGTACATTAGTTGACTATCGGATACTGTTATATCGTATTCTTCTTTCAAAATGTTTTTGAGTTTATTTAAAGATATTTTTTCTTTCTCCCTCAGTTCTTTAAGTTTAATTTTCATGTGATACCACCTAATTCAAGTACTTTTTGAATTGATTATATCATAGTAAAAAAATATTATCTACAAAAAATTCTCAAAAAAAGAACAAAAACGCTTGACATTCTCAAAATAAGATTATATAATCAATTTATTCTTGAAATGAGAATAAAAAGGAGAAAGGAGAAAGAAGAATGCTTATCACACAAGAACAGGCGAAAGCATTAAGGAGGAAAAAAGCTGATTTGCAACTAAAAAATTATGAACTAGCTCTAGAAATTGGTGTAGCGTCTAGAACAGTTCCTAAAATTTTGAAGGGAGATTATAAAGCGCCCAAAAGAATATATGCTAGTGTTATGGAATGGCTTGCCAAAGATTATTAGAAAGGAGCAAACTAATCGCAATACTACTCTACATTTACAGATTTCTCATGTGGTGCTTTACTACTGGGGATTGATAAACGGATCTAGCTAAATATTAGCTAGTGTAATTTGCTTGCTACCTATAGCAGTATCAAGGGTTTGTAGGGGTTCATATTCTCCGATTTTACCCTATTTTAATGCTTTACCTTGGTACTGTTTTAGGTGGCAAGCACTGACAAAAGAAGAAAGGAGTGAACCAATGGAACTGGTTTACATGGACGGCAAGAAAGAGCCGTATACTACGAGCGAAATCATCGCCGAATGTGCTGAAGTAAAGCACGATACAGTACAAAGTTTAATAAGAAATCATCAAGAGGATTTTGAAAGTTACGGAATAATCGGATTTGAAATCCGTAAATTAGATAGACGAGGGCGACCGATGAAAATCTATCGTTTGAACGAGCAACAGGCTACCTTGCTGATCACTTATCTAAAGAATACCGAACCAGTACGACAATTCAAAATGAACCTAGTCAAAGCCTTCTTTGAAATGCGTGATGAACTTTCTAAACGCTATCTTCAAAGGGAACTGGAAAAGCCAAAGCGTAAAAGTTTAACTGAAGCTATTCAAACATGGGAAAAAGCCCCCAAGCATGCCTATAGTACCCTTACAAACTTACTACTAAAGGGAGTGACAGGGAAGAATAAAGCGCAACTCATGAAGGAGCGAGAAAGTAAGAACGGCATTGATGGCTTGACAAGTGCAGAACTGACAAACTATCAACGTTTGGAAGATATGGCAATAGCTATGATTAATTTGAATAGGGGATATTCAGAAATTAAGGAATTAATTTTTAAAGTATAGGAGTATAGAAAATGGAAAATGATTTTAAGACAGTTACAAATGCCAAAGGGTTAGAAATTCCCAGGTATTCCAAGGATTTTAAAAAGCTAGTTGAGAAAGACAGACAACTAGCCGAATATCTTTGTATGAACTACGAGAACTTGGACAGTGAAGACCTGGGCGCATTTCTTGAAACAGTAGAACAGGGAATTAGTTGGATTCTAGATCTTATCGATAGTAAAGATTTGATTTATAAACCAAAGTCAGGTAGTAATCATGCAAAAGAAAATAAAAAAATCACTTGCTCAAATTTTGGCCAAGGCGAGCAAGCGACACAATTCAGAGTATAGAAATTTTTTCTATGATCTGATTATAACAAAAAATATCTATTCTATCAAATACCTAAAGAAAAACCGAAGTGCAGGCAAGCAATTAGAAAAGGTTTTGAAAATCAAGTGCTGACACGGCGATTCTAAGCACTTGTTTAGCGAAAATGTGGGTGATTACCCACGAAACATCACTACAAGCGTTCGTCAACTTGGGGCAAATGCCCAGCGTTTGGAGTGGTGAAATTATCCAGGATAGTAAACGATCATTAAAAAGCCAACGGAGAAAAAACAATGACAAAAGAAGCAATGAGAAATATTTTAGATGAACTAGATGATTTAACCTTAGGACTTAATACCGTTGAAAATGCCTTAGGGGCTACTTTCCACTTTTTCAGTAAAAACATAAGCACCAAAGAAAAGAACATGCTTTTAGCTTTGGAATACGACACACAGGGCGCTATTTTTAATCTTGCTTATGATTGTCTTATTAATACAAAGAAAAATCTAATTAATGCTATTGAAATGTACATCAGAGAATTGGAGGAAAAACATGAATGAACTAGATTTAAGCAATACACAGGCGCTTATTTTTACCGTGATTTTGATTGGTTTTCTAATTTACCTAAACCATAGAGACATCAAAAAGAGCGCCCAACTGGAGCGAGAAAACAGGAAACTGGGAGAAAGACCTAGTGAGAGTTTAAGCCCTGACTATGGACGATATATCTAGCTTGCAGGTGTTAATAAACAAGGAGATATCAAATGACTTATAGAGTACATTTATATACTAAAGAGAAATTAGATGAGCAAGGCTTAACAATAGAGGCCTTTATAGTTAAGCGTATAGAGAACATAGAAAATCTATCAGCAATTTTCGGAGTATTAGATAATCAACTTTCGGATACAAACTTAAGACATAAAGTTTGTAAAACTATTGAGATGATTTTAAATGATCAGGAAGATATGTTATTTAGGGCATTAAGTGACCAAATAACCTTCCGAACCCATAAACCAGCCTAGAAAATGAGGAATAGAATGAATTTAACACTGAAAGGGGTGGAAGGATATGTTTAGTTTGAGTAAAGAAAGCGAACATGATTTAACAAATAGAATAAGCACAGTAGTAGAAAACTATCTAACAGTCCGAGAAAGACCTAAACCACGACTAACTGGTTTAATGTCAGCACAGGAAGCCATGGACGAGTTAGATATAAAATACAAAACCTTGCAAAAGTGGGAAGGTGCAGGACTAAGACGTTACCAACCACCACTAGAAGATACTAGAAAAGTCTATTACAAAGTTACGGATATTCTGAAGTTTCTGGGGGTAGATGATGGCAAAGACTAAAATATATTTTTGGTTAAAAGTTGATAAGAAGTTTTTTGATAATATTTTTATTAAACGACTTAAAAATATGCCTGGTGGCTACACTATGACAGTGATTTATATCCGTCTTATGTTGGAAAGTTTAGAAGATGATTGTATTTTGTACTATGAGGGGTATTTTGATAATTTGGTACAGGAGCTAGCCTTAAAATTGGATGTGTCCGAGGATGATATAAATATGACAGTTGCATATTTTACAAAATGCGGACTAATTCAGATCGATGATGATGGCCATGCTACATTATCACAAGCAAAAGCCATGGTTGAGAGTGAAACAAACTGGGCAAAATACAAGCGAGACCAAAGAAAAAATAGTCAAGATATACCAAAATTGGAGAATGTCCAAAGTAAAGAGACTTTTTCCAACTCATGTCCAACAGAGATAGAGAAAGAGAATAGAGTTAATAGTAAGAGTAATAATTTATATTTAGATAATATATTGTCGGGAAATCCCGACTTCACTTTTCCTACTTGGCTTGAAGAAACAGCTATAAAAGATTTAGAGAAAACAAAACATAAAGAACTTTGGATTCCTATTGCTTATCTGAATCAAGTAGCTAATAAGCGATATAAGTTTGTTGACAAGACTAAAAGGCTTTTACTAGCACGATTCAAAGAAGGCTATACACTTGAAGATTTTAAACAGGTGATAGATATTAAAACGGCAGAATGGAAGGATAGTCCTGAATTTTCTAAATATCTGAGACCTGAAACACTTTTCGGGTCTAAGTTTGATGGTTATTTGAATCAAAAGCCTAAAACAATAAAAGGGAAGTCTGAAGATAACTTCCCAGACCTACCATTTTAGGAGTTGCAAAGATGAAGGAACAATTTAAAGAGTTCAATAACAAAAAAATATCAGATAAAGTTTGTGATATTCATCAGGTAAATTACTGGGAGATTTCTATACCTGTAGTAGGGAGTTCAGAAAGGAAAATACAACCATTTTGCCCGGAGTGTGTGAAGGGGGAGATTAAACAAAAAGAGGAAGACCTATTACAGAGGTTTGTTGCTAGACAAACATATTTTAACTTGAAATAGGAGACTGAGATATGTCAATGCAAGTTTGAAGCCATCCATAAAATAGAAAGAGAGTTACCATTATGAGAGCAGTAGGGACACAAACCATTGAGACAAAACGTTTGATATTAAGGAGATTTGTGGAAGATGATGCTCAAGACATGTTTGATAATTGGGCTTCACGCTCAGAAAATCTGACCTATGTGACTTGGGATCCACACCTAAATGTCGAACAGACTCGAAATTCTATAGGCAATTGGGTAAAATCCTATGACGATCCAGATTATTACAAATGGGCTATTTGTCTCAAAGAAAGTCCAACACATGTCATTGGAGATATTAGTCTTGTCAGTGTAGATGAAAATAACTCTAGCTGTGAGATTGGATATATCTTAGGGATGGACTACTGGGGACGAGGAATCATGACAGAAGCCTTGAAGGCAGTTTTATCATACTGTCTAGATGAGATTGGATTTGAAGAGCTTGATGCTTGCTATGTAAGTCTAAACCCAGCATCTGGTCGTGTTATGGAGAAGGCGGGTATGACTTTTTGGAAGACGATTCCAAATGCAGTTGAACGAAAAGGTTATATAGCTGATAAAATTTATTATCAAATCAAAAAATAAGATGGAAAAGTCTCACTTTTCCATCTTATTTTTTATAAATTGATTTTAATCAAAATAAAGCAAATCTTTGCTGGTACTTGTAAAGAGGTCAAAACCATCTTTGGTTACAACACCACAGTCTTCGATGCGGACACCGACTTTACCAGGGATATAGATACCAGGTTCAACTGAGAAGCACATACCTTCTTCAATAATCATGTCGTTTCCTTCCATGATTGAAGGGAATTCGTGGACGTCCATACCGATACCATGACCGAGACGGTGGTTGAAGTACTCACCATAACCTGCTTTTTCGATAACTTCACGGGCAGCACGGTCTACTTCATGCGCAGTGACACCAGGTTTGATAAAGTCAAGGGCAGCTTGTTGGGCTTCGAGGGTCAAGTTGTAGATATCTTTCTTGAATTGGTCAGGTTTACCAACAGCGACTGTACGAGTCATATCGGATGCATAACCATTCACCATCACACCGAGGTCAAAGAGGAGAAGGGCATTGTTTTCAACCTTATTGGCTCCAGGAATACCATGAGGATTTGCAGCGTTATCACCTGTCAAAACCATAGTATCAAAACTCATTTCATAGCCTTCACGTTTCATAGCAAAGTCGATTTGCGCAATGATATCAGTTTCAGTATTGTCAAGAGAAATATTATCAAAACCAACTTTGACAGATTTGTCTGCATAAACACCTGCTACCATCATCTTTTGCACTTCGTCAGCTGACTTAATCAAACGCATACGCTGGATCAATGGAGTCAAGTTTTCAAATTCAGCAGTTTCAAAGACAGATTTTAAACCGTGGTATTTAGTCAAGATGAGGTTATCAAACTCAACTGCGACACGTTTGAAATCAAGTTGTGGCAAGGCGTTTTGGATTTTTTTCCAAGGGTTTTCAGAGTCTACATAACCAACAACTGGGAAAGAGACAGTGCTAGTTGCGCGCTCAACTTCAAGAGCTGGAACAAAGAGAAGTGGTTCCTGGTCAGCAAGGACAAAGAGGAACATTTGGCGTTCGTGTGGATCACTGTAAAAACCAGTGAGGTAATTGATAGTGACGGGGTCAGATACGACTGCGACGTCTAACTTTTCAGATTCGAGATATGTTACAATTTGTTGTAATTTAGACATATGTTACCTTCTTTCTACCCCTCTATTTTTGCAAAAAATAGTAGAAAATGCAAGAGAGAAGGGGAAAAGACTACAAAAAAATTCCAACAGCTAATAGCATGTTGGAATAGAAAGATTAGTTGAATTCTGCCTTGCTTTTCACATCACTGTATTCTTCAGCGATTTCTTGACTCAGAATATCCTCATAAGCTGGAAGGACGATGTCCTGACCATACTTTTTCTTGAGGGCAGTAGTGACCAAGCGATAGGCTAAGTTTGCATTACGGGATAAAATAGGCCCGTGGAAATAAGAACCAAAGACATTTTTATAGTGAACGCCTTCGCCGATTTTCTCTTCATTATTTCCGTTTCCGTAAACGACCTGACCTAATGGTTTTTGGTCATCTGAGAGGAAGGTACGGCCTTGGTGATTTTCAAAGCCATAGTAGGTTTCATCGAATTCTTCGTTATGAATTTTAATATCACCAATAAAGCGGTTGTTGGTTTGGTTGAGTGTGTAGTGTCCCATGACATCCAAGCCTTCGATACGTCTTCCAGAAGCTTCGATATAGTATTGTCCCAATAGTTGGAAGCCACCGCAGATAGCAAGGAAAACACCATCATTTTGGATAAAGTTGTCAATGCTTTCTTTTTTTGCAGGCAAATCACCAGCAATGATACTTTGTTCAAAGTCTTGCCCGCCACCGAAAAAGGCGATGTCGTAGTGATTTTCATCGAAATCATCATGAAGTGAAACGATGTCAACTGTTACATGGGCACCAAGCTTTTCAGCTACGTACTTGAGCATGAGGATATTCCCATTATCTCCGTAGGTATTCATGAGGTTACCGTAGAGGTGGGCGATATTTAGCTGGTAAGAATAGTTGCCGTCTTTTGAGGAAAGTGAAGTATAAACCATTAGTTCATCTCCTTTCTAACAAGTTGACGATTGGCTAGTAGTTCTCGGAATTCCAGCATAGCAGTATAAGTCGCAAGGATGTAAGCGTGCTTGCAGTCTTGGGCTTCAATCGTTTTAAGAACTTGTTCCAGACTGCTTGTTTCAGTGATTTTATCAGCTGGATAGCCAGTCACTCGAAGACGACGAGCGATTTCAGAATGACGAACGCCACCGGCGTTGATTTCTGGAATGTCCATATCAGTAATTTGCTCAAAATCAGCATCCCAAATCCAGCTGGTATCAATACCGTCCGCATAGTTGGCGTTGAGGAGAACAGAAAGACTAAATGGATAAGGAGCTAGTTTAATCATTTCAATAGCTTGAGTAGCACCAACAGGATTCTTGATGAGAACCAGTGTACATTCCTTGTCACCAATATGGAAGGTTTCTTGGCGTCCAAAAACAGCACGGCTCTTATCAAATCCTTGTTTGATCAGTTGAGAATCAGCTCCAAGGAAACGGGCAATAGCAACTGCAGCCAGAGCATTATAGATATTATAAAGTCCACCGATTTGGATACCGTATTCCTGTCCGTCGATAACAAAGCGAGAACGATTGTTGGTTAACTCAACCAATTCTGTCAGACGGTAGTCCAAGTCAGGACGTTTGCATCCACAGTTTTCACAGATATAAGCTCCCAAATTGGCATAAGTGTTGAGCTCATATTTCAAAATACTTTGACAGTCTGGACAGAGAATACCTTCAGTATTGTAGTGAGCAAGCTTTGCTGGACCTTTTTCCGTATCAAAGCCAAAATACTGAACAGGATTTGGAATTGCAGGCTTGTAGAAAAGAGGACTATCACCATTCAGCAGAACAGTAGCAGTAGGAACTTTTCGAATAGCGTCCAAAATCATCTTGTAGGTCGTATAAATCTCACCGTAGCGGTCCATTTGATCGCGGAAAATATTGGTGATGACGAAAAGACTAGGCTGGATGTAGTCACAGATATGTGAGAGACTAGCTTCATCGATTTCAAGGACAGCGATGTTCTTGCCAGTTTTTGAAGATTTTGCAGTCAAGAAAGTAGTCGTAATCCCAGTGATCATGTTTGCACCACTTGGATTAGTTAAAACTTGACCATAAATTTCCTTAAGGATACCGACAGTGAGAGCGGTTGTCAAGGTTTTTCCATTGGTACCAGTTACCACAACAATTTCGTAGTTCTTAGCTAAATGTTGTAAAATATCTTTATCAAATTGAAGGGCGAGTTTTCCAGGCAGCGTGCTTCCACGTCCAAGACGACTCAAAATAAAGTGAGAAGAACGCCCAGCAAGAAGGCCCAAAGTAGTTTTTAATTTCATGTTTCTATTATATCATAAAAGCTAGAAAAGATAGGTTTGAGATTTCAGTGAAGAAAAAACAGCCCGATATCGGACTGCTTTCTAAAATTAAATCGCAAACAAGTCATTCAAGTTCTCAGCCAAGGTTGGGTGAGTGAAGATTTGTTTTGTGAAGTATGTGTATGGGATTTTGTTGTCCATTGCAACAGTGATGATATTAATGATTTCTTGAGAACCTTCAGAGAAGATAGTTGCACCGAGAATTTCTTTAGTTTCAGTATTGACAACAGCTTTGAAGGCACCACGAAGGTCACCATTTACATGACCACGAGGCATTGCTGCAACAGGGATTTCCTTAACAGCGTATGGAAGCTTCAATTCAGCAGCTTGACTTTCAGTCAAACCAACTTGTGATAGGGCAGGTGTAATGAACATGGTATTTGGCACATTGAGACGGTCTTCAAGTGTGTAGCTGCCATCACCAGCAAGGTAGCTGTAAACAACACGGAAGTCATCAAGTGAAATGTAAGTGAATTGAAGGCCGCCGTTGACATCTCCGACTGCAAAAACACCAGGAACGTTTGTTTGGCAGTGTTTGTCGACTTTGATAGCCCCACGTTCAGTTAGCTCAATGTCTGTGTTTCCAAGTTGAAGTGGCTCCACATTTGGTTTACGTCCTGTTGCGTAAAGAAGGGCATCGAAACGATAGGTTTCGTTTTCAGTTACGACGAGCACTTGGTCACCGTCGTTTTTAATTTCAGTAGTACGGATGTTTTGAAGCAATTCAATACCGTCTTCTTCCATGTATTGTTTAGCAAGGGCTGCGATGGAAGGTTCTGCACGAGGCAGGAAAGTATCCAAGGCATCTAGGACTGTGACCTTGCTTCCAAGTTTGTTGTAAAGGCCAGCAAATTCAAGACCGATATTTCCGCCACCAAGGACACCAAGTTTTTCAGGCAATTTGTCCAAGTTTTGGATACCTGTTGAGTCAAAGACATTCTTGCTTGTAGCAAGGCCTGGGATTGGCAATACGTTTGAAACAGCACCAGTGTTGATGACGATAGTTTCAGCAGTCAGTTCTTGTTTTTCGTCACCAGCTTGGATTTCGATGACTTTATTAGAAACAAAGTGAGCTTCAGCATCAAAGATATCTACGCCTGTACCTGCGACAGTAGCATAGTTTTTACCATTGAGGCGTGTAGTAACAGTATTCTTTGTTGCCATAACCTCATCAAATGACAAGTCTTTTTCAGCAGCAACTAACAAGGTTTTAGTTGGGATACAACCGATATTGATACAAGTACCGCCGTACATCGCCTTACTACGTTCGATAAGGGCAACCTTTTTACCAGCTGAAGCTAGTTTTCCAGCAAGTGTCTTACCTGCCTTACCAAATCCTATTACAATTAAATCGTATGTTAACATTTTTATTCCTCCTGTTCGAACTTCATTCTAGCATAAGAAAAAAACTTTTGCACAAATCTGCTACGGAAAATCATTTCAGGAACCGAATGCTCTAACAAATACTTTTTGAGTGAAGCAAATCGATAGAAAAATCGTTTACATGACTTAATCAGGAGGTTAGACTATCTTTTGACCCTCTCTTGTGTTATACTAGATAAGTTGCAAAAAAGCAGTACTTTTCTTTAGTGGAAAAGAAGCAACACGGTCTTTCATAAAAGATATGAAAGTACGTCATGACAAGAAAAGTATAAACTAAGCGCTATAGGATGGCTTCGCACCATCTTTAGAAAGAAGAGTAACGTGAAATTTAATGAATTTAACCTTTCTGCTGATTTATTGGCAGAAATTGAAAAAGCAGGATTTGTAGAAGCAAGTCCTATCCAAGAGCAAACCATTCCTCTGGCTCTTGAAGGGAAAGATGTTATCGGACAAGCTCAAACAGGTACAGGAAAAACTGCTGCCTTTGGTTTGCCAACCCTTGAAAAGATTCGTACAGAAGAAGCAACCATTCAAGCTTTGGTCATCGCCCCAACTCGTGAACTAGCTGTTCAAAGTCAGGAAGAACTCTTCCGCTTTGGTCGTAGCAAGGGTGTGAAAGTCCGTTCTGTTTATGGTGGTTCAAGTATTGAAAAACAAATCAAGGCTCTTAAATCAGGAGCTCATATCGTAGTTGGAACGCCTGGTCGTCTCCTAGATTTGATCAAACGCAAGGCCTTGAAATTGCAAGATATTGAAACTCTCATCCTTGACGAAGCAGATGAGATGCTTAACATGGGCTTCCTTGAGGACATCGAAGCTATCATCTCACGTGTCCCAGAAAATCGTCAAACCTTGCTCTTTTCAGCAACTATGCCTGAAGCTATCAAGCGTATCGGGGTTCAGTTCATGAAAGAACCTGAGCATGTGAAGATTGCTGCCAAGGAGTTGACAACTGAACTAGTTGATCAGTACTATATCCGTGTCAAGGAACAAGAAAAATTTGACACCATGACTCGTCTTATGGACGTTGAACAGCCTGAGTTGTCTATTGTCTTCGGTCGTACAAAACGTCGTGTAGATGAGTTGACTCGTGGTCTGAAAATCCGTGGTTTCCGTGCAGAAGGGATTCATGGAGATTTGGACCAAAACAAACGCCTTCGCGTCCTTCGTGACTTCAAAAACGGGAACCTTGATGTTTTAGTTGCGACAGACGTTGCAGCACGTGGTTTGGATATCTCAGGTGTGACTCATGTCTATAACTACGACATTCCACAAGATCCAGAGAGCTATGTTCACCGTATTGGTCGTACAGGTCGTGCTGGTAAGTCAGGTCAATCGATTACTTTCGTAGCACCAAATGAGATGGGTTATCTCCAAATCATCGAAAACTTGACCAAGAAACGCATGAAGGGGTTGAAACCTGCGACAGCAGAAGAAGCCTTCCAAGCTAAAAAGCATGTTGCGTTGAAGAAAATTGAACGTGACTTTGCCGATGAGACTGTTCGTGGTAACTTTGATAAATTCGCAAAAGATGCCCGTAAATTGGCAGCTGAATTCAGCCCAGAAGAATTGGCAATGTACATTCTAAGTTTGACAGTTCAGGATCCAGATAGTCTTCCAGAAGTTGAAATTGCGCGTGAGAAACCACTGCCATTTAAACCATCAGGTAATGGCTTCGGTGGTAAAGGCAATGGAGGACGTCGTGGTGAGGATCGTCGAGATCGTGATCGCCGTCGCGACAATCGTCGTGGTGAACGTCGAGATGATTTCAAAAAAGGCAGTCGCAAAAACGACCGCTTTGAGAAGGAAAAACGTTACCGTAAGGATAATAAAAAACCACGTAATACTTCAAGTGAGAAGAAAACTGGTTTTGTAATCCGTAACAAGGGTGATAAATAATAAAAAAAGCGGTTCACTGAGGTGGATCGCTTTTATATATAAGGAGACCGAGAGTTAATAAAAGTTTAATACGAGAAAATAGATTTATATATTTGTTATCTTGTGATATTATATTATCAAAAATTTTGGAAGCTGTCAACAAGTAAATTAGAAAAAACTAGTAAAAATTTTCGAACAGTCATGAATTGCAATTCAATAAACAATTTTCAGATAATTATTGAAATAATGATCAATTTATGATATAATGGAAGCGATTAAATACGAGGTGAAAAATGGCACATTTATTAGAAAAAACGAGAAAAATTACGTCTATCCTGAAGCGTGCGGAGGAGAAATTACAAGATGATCTTCCATATAATGCCATCACACGCCAATTAGCGGATATTATTGATTGCAACGCTTGTATCCTAAATAGTAAGGGACGTCTTTTGGGATATTTCATGCGCTACAAAACTAATAATGATCGTGTAGAGCAATTTTTCCAATCAAAAATTTTTCCTGAGGACTATATTCAAGGGGCAAACATGATTTACGATACAGAAGCAAATCTGACTGTAGATCACGAATTAAGCATCTTTCCAGTTGAGAGTAGAGCTGATTTCTCAGAAGGTTTGACAACAATTGCTCCAATCCATGTTTCTGGGATTCGTTTGGGTTCTTTGATTATTTGGCGAAATGACAAGAAATTCGAAGATGAGGATTTGATTCTTGTTGAGATTGCTAGTACGGTGGTTGGTATTCAGCTTTTGAACTTCCAACGTGAAGAAGACGAGAAAAATATCCGTCGTCGTACAGCCGTAACGATGGCAGTCAACACTCTTTCTTACTCTGAGTTACGAGCAGTGTCAGCTATTTTGGGTGAATTGAATGGCAATGAAGGACAGTTAACTGCGTCAGTCATTGCAGACCGTATCGGTATTACGCGTTCTGTGATTGTCAATGCCCTTCGGAAGCTCGAATCAGCAGGAATTATTGAAAGTCGTTCACTGGGGATGAAGGGAACTTATCTTAAGGTCTTGATCCCAGATATCTTTGAAGAAGTGAAAAAGAGGGACTATTAATGGCTAAGGCTTTAATTTCGATTGACTATACAGAAGATTTTGTAGCGGATTATGGAAAATTGACAGCTGGAGCTCCTGCTCAAGCAATATCAGAAGCGATCAATCAGGTGACTAGATTAGCATTTGACCGTGGAGATTATATTTTCTTTACCATTGATGCTCATGAGGAAAATGATGTCTTTCATCCAGAAAGTAAACTATTTCCCCCACATAATCTGATTGGGACTAGCGGGCGTAATCTATATGGTAAGTTAGCTGAATTTTATCAGGAACAGGCCCAAGATAGTCGTGTTTTCTGGATGGACAAACGTCACTATTCGGCTTTTTCTGGTACAGATTTGGATATTCGTCTCCGAGAGCGTCGCGTGGATACAGTCATCTTAACAGGAGTTCTTACAGATATCTGTGTATTGCATACGGCTATCGATGCCTATAATCTTGGGTATCAGATAGAAGTTGTCAAGCCAGCAGTCGCATCAATCTGGCCTGAAAATCACCAGTTTGCACTTGGACATTTTAAGAATACATTAGGAGCGAAACTCCTTGATGAAAACCTAGATGAAATCAAAGAATAATGTATTCAAAAAAAATGAAAAAAATCTGAAAAAAGTGTTGACAAAGTTTGTGAAAGTTGATATACTAGTAAAGTAATCGACGCGGGGATGGCGGAATTGGCAGACGCGCAGGACTAAGGATCCTGTGACCGCTTTAGGTCGTGAGGGTTCAAGTCCCTCTCTCCGCATAGGAAAAGAGTTAGCTTCAGCTAGCTCTTTATTTTTATATAAACAAGGGCAAAGATTTTGCTCTTTTTTTGTGATTTCATAAACATTTCATATTTGAATATTATAATGGTTTTACAAATATGGAGGTGCTATATGAATCCCACTCAAAGAGCATGGGCTTACGTCAGCAGAAAACGACTGAGAAGTCTCATATTATTCCTGATTCTATTTGTCTTATTGGCTGGAATATCGGCTTGTTTAACGCTTATGAAGTCCAACAAAACAGTAGAAAATAATCTCTATCGCTCACTGAATACATCTTTTTCGATTAAAAGAATAGAAGCAGATCAGACTTTTCAACTGTCTCAACTAGATGACCTTAAAAAGATAAAGGGTCTTGAGAAGATTTCACCTGAGCTAGATACAATAGCCAAGTTAACTGACAAAGAAGTCGTTACTGGAGAACAAAGTATCCAAAGGGAAGATGTGACAGAGGCTGAAAAAAATCTTATCAGTTTGATAGCTTTAGAAGATTCCTCTAAGAATGTCTCCTTTACTAGCTCTGCCTTTTCCCTTAAAGAAGGAAGGCATTTAGAAAAAGGAGATAGCAAAAAAATCTTAATCCATGAAGATTTAGCCAAGAAAAACAACCTAAAAGTAGGAGATAAGATTAGCTTAAATCCTGTTCCAGTAGAAGGAAATAGTGGACAAAGGCTAGACTATGAAATCGTAGGTATTTTCTCAGGTCAGAAGCAAGAGAAATTTACCGGTCTATCATCAGACTTTAGTGAAAATACGGTCTATACAGACTACGAAAGTAGCCAAACTCTTTTAGGAACTAAGGAAGATCAAGTCACTGCAGCCCGTTTCTATCTTGAAAATCCAAAAGATATGGATGGCATTCTTCAAGAGGTTGAAAAGTTATCTCTGGAAAACCAAGGTTTCCAAGTTGAAAAGGAAAATAAGGCCTTTGAACAAATCAAGGATTCAGTTTCGACCTTCCAAACCTTCCTCCAAATTTTCCTTTATGGCATTATGATTGCTGGAGTAGGAGCGCTGGTCTTGGTCTTGTCACTTTGGTTACGAGAGCGAGTTTACGAGGTTGGTATTTTATTGGCACTAGGTAAAGGAAAAATAGCAATCTTTAGCCAATTTGGCCTGGAAGTCATCCTAGTTTCATTGGCAGCTATTCTGCCAGCATTTGTGGCTGGGAATACTATTACTTCCTATCTCTTGAAGACTGTACTAGCAAGCGGTGACCAAGCTGCACTACAAGATACGCTGGCAAAGGCAACGAATCTTACAACAAGTCTTCTATCATTTGGAGAATCTTATATTTTCCTACTTATAATTAGCTGTTTGTCAGTTGCATTTTGTTTTATCTTTTTATTTAGAAAATCACCTAAGGAAATTTTATCATCTATTAGTTAATGAAGGAGAAATCATGACTTTACTACAATTACAAGATCTTACTTATCGTTACAAGAACACTGCAGAAGCAGTATTATATAAAATCAATTACGATTTTGAACCTGGCAAGTTTTATAGTATTATCGGAGAATCAGGAGCTGGGAAGTCAACACTCTTATCTCTATTAGCAGGACTTGATAGCCCAGTCGAAGGTGCTATTAAATTTGAGGGAAAGGATATTCGTGAACAAGGCTATTCTTATCACCGTATGCACCATATCTCGCTAGTTTTCCAAAACTATAACTTGATTGATTATCTTTCTCCATTGGAAAATATCCGCTTGGTTAATAAAAAAGCTAGCAAGGATACCCTTCTTGAACTTGGTTTAGATGAAAGTCAAATCAAGCGGAATGTTCTCCAATTATCAGGAGGGCAGCAACAACGTGTTGCCATTGCTCGTAGCCTTGTATCGGAAGCACCAGTGATTTTAGCAGATGAACCAACAGGAAACTTGGATCCTAAGACTGCTGGGGATATCATCGATTTGCTCAAATCTCTTGCTGAGAAAACAGGCAAGTGTGTGATCGTTGTGACCCACAGCAAGGAAGTAGCACAGGCGTCAGATATTACACTGGAATTGAAGGATAAAAAGCTGACTGAAACAAGAAAAAATAGTAACTAAAACTTTTAAACATATTAAAAACTGAAGTAAATCTAGAAAGGAATCTTATGTTACACAACGCATTTGCCTATGTCACAAGAAAATTTTTCAAGTCGCTTGTGATCTTTCTTATCATTCTCTTGATGGCTAGTTTGAGTTTGGTCGGCTTGTCTATTAAGGGTGCGACAGTCAAGGCTTCTCAGGAAACCTTTAAAAATATCACCAATAGTTTTTCGATGCAAATCAATCGTAGAGTCAACCAAGGAACTCCACGTGGTGCAGGGAATATCAAGGGTGAAGATATTAAAAAAATTACTGAAAATAAGGCCATCGAATCTTACATCAAACGTATCAATGCTATCGGTGATTTAACAGGCTACGAATTGATTGAGACACCTGAAACCAAGAAAAATCTAACGCCAGATCGCGCTCAACGTTTTGGAAGTAGCTTGATGATAACAGGTGTCAATGACTCTTCTAAGGAAGATAAATTTGTATCAGGCTCTTACAAACTAGTCGAAGGTGAGCATTTAACAAACGATGACAAATACCAAATTCTCATGCACAAAGACTTGGCTGCTAAACATGGCTGGAAAGTTGGCGACAAGGTCAAACTGAACTCCAATATCTACGATGCAGATAATGAAAAAGGAGCCAAGGAAACAGTAGAAGTAACGATCAAAGGATTGTTTGATGGGCATAACAAGTCTGCTGTTACTTATTCACAGGAATTATATGAAAATACAGCTATCACAGATATTCACACAGCTGCCCAGCTCTATGGTTATACTGAAGATACAGCTATCTATGGCGATGCTACCTTCTTTGTAGCTGGAGATAAGAACCTAGATACTGTCATGCAAGAATTAGGCTCTATCAACGGTATCAACTGGAAGATGTATAGCTTGATTAAGAGTTCATCTAACTATCCTGCCCTTGAACAATCTATCTCAGGCATGTACAAGATGGCTAATCTCCTCTTCTGGGGTAGTTTAGGCTTCTCAGTTCTCCTACTTGGTCTATTACTGACACTTTGGATTAATGCTCGTCGTAAAGAAGTGGGAATTCTCCTTTCAATTGGTCTAAAACAAGCAAGTATTTTAGGTCAATTTATCACAGAAGCAGTTATGATTGCTATTCCAGCTCTCATTTCAGCCTACTTCCTAGCCAACTATACTGCTCGAGCAATTGGAAATACAGTACTAGCCAATGTCACATTAGATGTGGCTAAACAGGCAAGTAAGGCAGCCCAAGCTTCCAATCTCGGTGGTGGTGCAGAAGTTGACGGCTTTAGTAAAACACTTTCTAGTCTTGATATTTCCATTCAACCATCAGACTTTGCTATCGTTTTTGTTCTTGGATTGGTTCTGGTAGTACTTGTTATGGCGCTTGCTTCAAGCAATCTTCTCTTTAAGCAACCAAAAGAACTTTTGATAGACAGTGAATAAGAATCGTGCTACCTATTCTCTTGCAAATGAGATATAATATAGGTAGCATTTTTGATAGAAAAGGATTTATATGAAAATTCTAATTGTAGAAGATGAAGACATGATCCGTGAGGGAATCAGTGATTATTTGACAGATTGTGGCTATGAAACCATTCAGGCTGCAGATGGCCTTGAAGCCTTGGAACAATTTTCAAATCACCAAGTGGCCCTGGTTCTCTTAGATATTCAAATGCCCAAATTCAATGGTTTAGAGGTCTTGTCAGAAATCCGTAAAAGCAGTCAAGTACCAGTCTTGATGTTGACAGCCTTTCAGGATGAGGAGTATAAGATGAGTGCCTTTGCTTCTCTAGCAGATGGGTATCTGGAAAAGCCTTTTTCCCTATCTTTGTTAAAGGTTCGGGTGGATGCTATCTTTAAACGTTATTATGATACTGGTCGTACCTTTACCTACAAGGATACCAAGGTAGATTTTGACAGTTATAGTGCCACAGTGTCCGGCCAAAATGTTCCTGTGAATGCAAAAGAGCTAGCAATCTTAGACTATCTGGTCAAAAATGAAGGCCGTGCCTTGACTCGGTTGCAGATTATCGATGCTGTTTGGAAGACGACAGATGAAGTTCCTTTTGACCGAGTGATCGATGTCTATATCAAGGAATTACGGAAAAAATTGGATTTAGATTGTATTCTTACCGTGCGCAATGTTGGTTATAAATTGGAGAGAAAATGAGACGATCTGGTTTATTTAAAAAGATTTTTATTTATACCTTCTCGGTATTTTCTACCTTAGTCATTTGTTTGCATTTGGCTATTTATTTCCTCTTTCCTTCGACCTATCTTACTCACCGTCAGGAAAGCATCGGACAGAAGGCAACAGAAATTGCTCAAACTCTCCAAGGAAAGGATAGTCAAACTATCCAGGAAGTCCTTGAACTTTATTCTCAAAGTAGCGATATAAAGGGAGCAATCAAGGGTGAAATGACTCAGGATAAGTTAGAAGTCAAGGACAATCTTCCCATTGATAAAGATCGACAGACGGCTTCCTTGGTCATCGAGGAAAGAGAAGTCCAATCTAAGGATGGTCAGACCTTGACCATACAGTTTATTGCTTCTATGGATTTGCAGAAAGAAGCAGAAGATATCAGCCTGCAATTTCTACCTTATACTCTGTTGGCTTCCTTTCTGATTTCGCTCCTAATAGCTTATATCTATGCGAGAAGCATTGTAGCTCCAATATTGGAAATCAAGCGAGTAACTCGGCGAATGATGGATTTGGATGCGGAAGTGCGTTTGCGCGTGGATTCTAAGGATGAGATTGGGGATCTCAAGGAGCAAATCAATAGCCTCTATCAGCATCTTTTAACGGTTATTGCGGACTTACATGAGAAGAACGAGGCTATCCTTCAGCTAGAAAAGATGAAAGTAGAGTTCTTGCGAGGTGCTTCCCACGAACTGAAAACACCTCTAGCTAGTCTAAAGATTCTTCTGGAGAATATGAAAGCCAATATTGGACGCTACAAAGATCGTGACCATTATCTGGGAGTTTCTTTGGGTATTGTGGATGATTTGAGTCACCATGTTCAGCAAATCTTATCTCTTTCTTCAGTGCAAGAATTACGAGATAAGAAGGAAGAAATCAACCTTCTTGAAATGACAAGTCTTCTATTAAAGGATTATGACTTGTTAGCCAAGGAGAGAGAAATCTCTATTGAGAATCATTTGACTAACCAGCAAACTTATCTAAATCCTTCAGTACTAAAGCTGATTCTTTCCAATCTTATCAGTAATGCTGTGAAGCATTCTATCCAAGGTGGCTATCTCAAAATCGGTGATAAGGATGGCTGGATATTTATTGAGAACAGTTGTACACTTGAGGAACAAGATAAATTTGAACAATCCTTTACGGCTTCTAGTCGACAAAGTAAGGGAGCTGGATTGGGACTCTTCGTAGTTAAAAGTTTATTAGAAAATGAAGAAATCGACTATCGTTTCGAAAGATATAACGACTACTTGGCATTTTACATGAACCTGCCTCAGAACAAGGATTAGACCAAGTGGGAAAAGGTTTACATATCTGAAAATAGAAGAAATTCAATCGAAACTACGGGAAAAACTAGCTTTTTTTGCTAAAAAGTGATAAAATGAACAATGTAAATGGGATGTCCCATAAAAATATACAGGAGGCCTGATAAAATGGCAATCGTTTCAGCAGAAAAATTTGTCCAAGCAGCTCGTGACAACGGTTATGCAGTTGGTGGATTTAACACAAACAACCTTGAGTGGACTCAAGCTATCTTGCGCGCAGCAGAAGCTAAAAAAGCTCCAGTTTTGATCCAAACTTCAATGGGTGCTGCTAAATACATGGGTGGTTACAAAGTTGCTCGCAACTTGATCGCTAACCTTGTTGAATCAATGGGTATCACTGTACCAGTAGCTATCCACCTTGACCACGGTCACTATGAAGATGCACTTGAGTGTATTCAAGTTGGTTATACTTCAGTTATGTTTGATGGTTCACACCTTCCAGTTGAAGAAAACCTTGAAAAAGCTCGTAAAGTTGTAGAATTTGCTCACGCAAATGGTGTATCAGTAGAAGCTGAAGTTGGAACTATCGGTGGTGAAGAAGACGGAATCATCGGTGATGGTGAATTGGCTCCAATCGAAGATGCTAAAGCAATGGTTGCAACTGGTATCGACTTCTTGGCAGCTGGTATCGGTAACATCCACGGTCCTTACCCTGCAAACTGGAAAGGTCTTCACCTTGACCACTTGCAAAAATTGACTGAAGCTGTACCAGGATTCCCAATCGTATTGCACGGTGGATCAGGTATTCCTGATGACCAAATCCAAGCAGCTATCAAACTTGGTGTTGCTAAAGTTAACGTTAATACTGAATGCCAAATCGCATTCGCTAACGCAACTCGTAAATTTGCTCGTGACTACGAAGCAAACGAAGCAGAATACGACAAGAAAAAACTCTTCGACCCACGTAAATTCTTGGCTGACGGTGTAAAAGCTATCCAAGCATCAGTTGAAGAACGTATCGACGTATTCGGTTCAGAAGGTAAAGCTTAATTAGGCTATAGATAGAAAATCTCGCTGCGGCGGGATTTTTCTTGCATAATGAATCTAGGAAAAATGTCATACGGAGGCAATGAAAAGATGAAATTCAAAGAGAGAATATTTAGTGGTGTCATTGATCGGCCGGTGGGGTTTGAAGATTCTTTTGGGAATGTCTATCCGATTAACTATGGCTACATACCTGAACTGATGGGGGGAGATGGCGAAGAGCAAGATGTTTATATTGTTTCCCATGATCAGCAACAGCCTCTGGAAGTCTTTACTGGAAAGTTGATTGCTATCATTCGACGTCGTGATGATATAGAAGACAAGTGGGTTTTAGCGCCCTTGGATGAGAAGGTTAATAAAGATTTGATTGCAGAGCAGACCTATTTTATGGAGCAGTATTTTGATTCTTGGATTGAAATGGTGGAGAAGAATAATGATTCAAGTAAGGGAGGTTATGAATAAGGATGAAAAATCTTTTCTTACGGCAGAAATTCTAACTGATTTGCAAAGTTGTTTGAAATTCATGAAACCTCCGGAGCATATATTGATGACTCTTTAATTGCAGTTTTAGCTACACTAGGTTCATTTGAAAAACTTGTTGGCATTGGATTGCTAGCGAACATAGGTTTTTCGGTGTTTAGGTGTGAGAGGGTTACAGTACTTTCGAAAGGAAACACAGCCATGATATTCGATCAGTCCTTGCAAGCTTACATACATGAAGTAGATGATGTTCTTGTAGCTTGGGAAGAAAAACCAAGTGGAAATTTTGAGGTGGAAGCTCAGTCGCTTGCAGCCAATTACCATAAAAATCTTTCCCGTATTCTTGCATTTATACTGCCTCATTTACAAGAATTTTACGAGTATTTGACAGATGAAGAAGCTACTGAAAAATTGGGTAAACCCATCATCGAGCCAGAGAGACAAACCGTTACTTTCTGTAATCAAACTTTTGATGATATTCATATTTTTTCTTTTGATTATCAGGGGCAAGACTTTGAAATTCTAAAGAATTTTGCCATTGATGGTTAAGGTTTCTTTTCAGTTTTAAAAAGAAGGGGAGAGACTGATGAGTACTGCTGATTTTGTCTTTGTAGAGACTAAAGAACCCGTATTCCTTGATTTACAAGCCTTTTGTGGTGCTTTGAGAGAAAGATTCCCAGGTATTATGGTTAGAGAAAGAACTAATCCCGAAAAAGCTTACTCGCTTTCTTGGGATTATCAAAGTCCTCAGCTTACCTTGGAAAGTTCACTGAGTAGCAATAAAGATGTTTTTGTAATAAATTACTTTGATTCAACAAACAGATTACAAGATTATGCCTCCTACATCATCTGGCTTCGGAAATGGTTTCCAGCTGAAGAGAAGGTTTTCTTTTGTGATGAAGGCTATGAGTATGTGTTTGAGCTTCCTAGTGTTTTACCCCAAAAAGAGTTGGAAAACTACTTACGAACAAGGTTTGATAAGTGAAGAAAAAGTTCGAAGACAAATATGATATGGAAAAGTGAAAAAGGAGAATCAGATGCTTACTAGAGATGAGATTTTAGTTGCTTTGCAAGATGCAATTACTGAATACCAAGAATTTGAGTTGGCAGATGAGATTATGGATGTTATGGAGCTTTATGATCAACCCTTTGATTTGGTTGCCCCCATTTTAGAATTTATTTCCGAGCATCCAGAAGTAGATTTTGGTTCTCCAGGTTACTTGGTTCACTTTGTGGAGAGATTTTATCATCAAGGCTATGAGGATTTATTGATGGAAGCTGTTGGTAAAAGACCTACCCCACATAACATTTGGATGCTTTATCGATGCTGTAATGGCAATGATCCAAATCTAGTCCCACAGATTCAGGCTTTGGTTGGAGAACTTAAGAAGGATAAGACTCTTGATTCACAAGTAAGAACTATGATCGAAAATTTGACTTGGTAGAGGAAGGTGATGATGAATCACCTTTTTATACTTTCTTAGGAATTCAAATTTTTGATATTAATTAACACTTGTTTTCCTTAGATATTTGCACTATAATAGGGTGTTATTAGAGCTTTCTTTCCTTATGTCGAAAAAGAAGGCAGATTTTTGGAGATAAGAAATCGTGTTTGAATGTTCAGGAACTTGATTTAACGATTTCTTTCTAAAGGGAGATAGATATGGCAATGATAGAAGTGGAACATCTTCAGAAAAATTTTGTGAAGACTGTTAAGGAACCAGGTTTGAAGGGGGCTTTGCGCTCCTTTATTCATCCTGAAAAGCAGACTTTTGAAGCGGTCAAGGATTTGACCTTTGAGGTGCCAAAGGGACAGATTTTAGGTTTTATCGGGGCTAATGGTGCTGGGAAGTCAACCACCATCAAAATGCTGACAGGGATTTTAAAACCGACATCTGGTTTTTGTCGGATTAACGGCAAGATTCCACAGGACAATCGCCAGGACTATGTTAAGGATATTGGGGTGGTCTTTGGTCAACGTACCCAGCTATGGTGGGATTTGGCTCTGCAAGAGACCTACACGGTGTTAAAAGAGATTTACGATGTGCCAGACTCGCTCTTCCATAAGCGCATGGATTTTTTGAATGAAGTCTTGGATTTGAAGGACTTTATCAAGGATCCCGTGCGGACTCTTTCACTTGGTCAACGGATGCGGGCGGACATTGCGGCTTCCTTGCTCCACAATCCTAAGGTTCTCTTTTTAGATGAGCCGACCATTGGGTTGGACGTTTCGGTCAAAGACAACATTCGTCGCGCCATTACTCAGATCAATCAAGAGGAAGAAACCACCATTCTTTTAACCACTCACGACCTAAGTGATATTGAGCAACTCTGTGATCGGATTTTTATGATTGACAAGGGGCAGGAGATTTTTGATGGAACGGTTAGCCAGCTCAAGGAAACCTTTGGCAAGATGAAGACTCTATCCTTCGATCTGACGCCAGGTCAAAGTCATCTCGTCTCTCATTATGAAGGCTTACCTGATATATCCATTGATAGACAAGGAAATAACCTGACTATTGAATTTGATAGTTCCCGCTACCAGTCGGCCGATATTATCAAGCAAACCTTATCTGATTTTGAGGTCCGTGATTTGAAGATGGTAGATACGGATATTGAGGATATTATCCGTCGCTTCTACCGAAAGGAGCTCTAAGATGGTCAAATTGTGGAGACGTTATAAACCCTTTATCAATGCAGGGATTCAGGAGTTGATTAGCTATCGAGTCAACTTTCTTCTTTATCGGATTGGCGATGTCATGGGAGCTTTTGTGGCTTTTTATCTATGGAAGGCTGTCTTTGATTCCTCCCAGGAGCCTTTGATTCAGGGCTTCAGTATGGCGGATATCACCCTCTACATCATCATGAGTTTTGTGACTAATCTTCTGACTAGGTCGGATTCTTCCTTTATGATTGGTGATGAGGTCAAGGATGGTTCCATTATCATGCGCTTGTTGCGACCAGTGCATTTTGCGGCTTCTTACCTCTTTACGGAGCTTGGTTCCAAGTGGTTGATTTTTATCTCTGTTGGCCTGCCATTTTTAAGTGTTATTGTCTTGATGAAAATCTTATCTGGGCAAGGTATTGTAGAAGTGCTGGGATTAACGGTCCTTTATCTCTTTAGCTTAACACTAGCCTATTTGATTAACTTCTTCTTTAATATCTGCTTTGGATTTTCAGCCTTTGTGTTTAAAAATCTCTGGGGTTCCAATTTACTCAAGACTTCAATAGTGGCTTTTATGTCTGGAAGTTTGATTCCCTTGGCTTTCTTTCCTAAGGTCGTTTCAGATATTCTCTCCTTCCTGCCTTTTTCATCTTTAATCTACACTCCGGTCATGATCATTGTTGGGAAATACGATGCTAGTCAGATTATTCAAGCACTCGCTTTGCAGTTTTTTTGGCTTTTAGTAATGGTGGGCTTGTCTCAGTTGATTTGGAAACGAGTCCAGTCATTTATCACCATTCAAGGAGGTTAGTATGAAAAAATATCAACGCATGCATCTGATTTTTATCAGACAATACATCAAACAAATCATGGAATACAAGGTTGATTTTGTGGTTGGTGTGCTGGGAGTTTTTCTGACTCAAGGCTTGAATCTCTTGTTTCTTAATGTCATTTTTCAACACATTCCATCCTTAGAAGGTTGGACCTTTCAAGAGATTGCCTTTATCTATGGATTTTCCTTGATTCCAAAGGGATTAGATCATCTCTTTTTTGACAATCTCTGGGCTTTAGGTCAACGACTAGTCCGAAAAGGAGAATTTGACAAGTATCTGACTCGTCCTATCAATCCCCTATTTCACATCCTGGTTGAGACCTTTCAGATTGATGCCTTGGGTGAGCTCTTGGTCGGTGGCATTTTACTGGGAACAACAGTGACCAGCATTGCTTGGACTCTTCCCAAATTCCTGATTTTCCTAGTCTGCATTCCTTTTGCGACCTTGATTTATACTTCTTTAAAAATCGCAACAGCCAGTATCGCTTTTTGGACCAAGCAGTCAGGTGCCATGATTTACATTTTTTATATGTTCAATGATTTCGCCAAATACCCGATTTCCATATACAATTCACTTCTTCGTTGGTTGATCAGTTTTATCGTGCCTTTTGCCTTTACGGCTTACTACCCTGCCAGCTATTTCTTGCAGGATAAGGATGGGCTTTTTAACATCGGAGGATTGGTTCTGATTTCCCTTATCTTCTTTGGAATCTCTCTAAAACTCTGGGATAGGGGCTTAGATGCCTATGAAAGTGCGGGTTCTTAATAGCAAAAATTGGATCAAATCATGAAAGGATTTTATGATGTTTGTAATTGAAGAAGTGAAAGATGCCAATCAAAAAATAGCAGTCGTTGCTGAAGTTTTAAAGGATTTGCCAGAATGGTTTGGAATACCAGAAAGTACGCAAGCCTATATCGAAGGAGCCAAGGACTTGCAAGTGTGGGCTGCCTATCAGGAGAGTGATTTGGCTGGATTTGTAAGTTTGTCCTATTCTAGTGAAGATTGCGCTGAGATTGATTGTCTCGGTGTAAAAAAAGCTCATCAAGGTAGAGGGATTGGGAATCAATTGCTTGCTGCTTTAGAAAGTGAAGCACGCAAAAACGTTGATTATTTACAAGTGAAAACAGTAGCAGAAGGCTCTAATAAAGATTATGATCGAACAAATGTCTTTTATCGCAGTCTTGGCTTTAAAAAATTAGAGATTTTTCCACAACTTTGGGGGCCTCAAAATCCTTGTCAGATTTTGATTAAAAAGATGGGTTAAGAATCCCTTGACATCCTTTCTTATAGTGCTATACTATAAGTGGAATCGCCGATTTAGCTCAGTTGGTAGAGCACCGCATTCGTAACGCGAAGGTCACAGGTTCGATCCCTGCAATCGGCATTTTTAGAAATGTAAAGAAATACAAAGAAAATTCAGAATGTTTATTTGAAGGCAATTATCACAAGTTGATTTTTAAAAATAATTTAGTATTTTATTTGAAAAAAACAGTAAAAAAGCGCAAAAAATCACTTCCTGTGCTATACTGTAATTGAAATTTTTTTAGTTTGGGCGTTAGAACTGTTTCCTCAGTCCTAGCGCCTTTTCTGTTTGATAAGTCTGTTTGGTGGAGAAATGATTTTGATACTCAATGAAAATCAAAGAGCAAAGTAGGAAACTAGCCGCAGGTTGCTCAAAGCACTGCTTTGAGGTTGTAGATAGAACCGACGAAGTCAGCTCAAAACACTGTTTTGAGGTTGCAGATGAAACTGACGAAGTCAGTAACATATATACGGCAAGGCGACGTTGACGCAGTTTGAAGAGATTTTCGAAGAGTATGAGAATCTTATGGGCGCAAGCAATGATGGCTTTCATCTTGCTTCCTCTTTGGGAAATTCGATTGTAAAAAGAAGAAAAAGCTGGATCCTTAGAATTTGCTGCAATCAATCCCGACATAGTCAAAGCTTGCTTGATATATCGATTTCCTTGCGTGATGTGTGAGGATATTTTAATGCCAGCACTTTCATAAGACTTTTGAGCATAGTCGGCAGAATAAACCTTTTAGAAGCGCCCTATTCCAACACATTGCAGAATTGTCCCGCGCTTGATTTCAGTATGGATAGTTTGAGGAGTTTTTCCAAGTAGAGAGGCAATTTCTCTATTTGATTTCCCTTCCTTTTTCCATCGTTCGATTAAGCGACGGCTATCGATTGTCAAATGTTTGGCTTTTGTAGTATAATAGCTTTGAATCTCTGTGCCTTTCTTGTGTTTGTGGTTGAACAACAAGTATAACACAGAGCTGTTTTCTTATGCCTATAAGAGATTTCATGTGACAAGAGGAGCCCCTGAAGCTGTTTTGTCAGCTAAAGCAAGGCTAGTCTTAGCCTTGGACACCAGCCTAACATCATCAAGCCGCATATCGAATGAAATCGAGTACTAGCTATAAGTTAGTTGAAGCATCTAATTTTTAGGAGGGCTGGGTGGCTAACTTCATTATAGAACTTTTAAATATCATAAAAAGTATAATAAAATTTTCTGAAAATAATTGACAAGAGCTGAATTTTCTTGTAAAATAAATAAAAATTAAATACAACACCGAATGAAGTTTAATAGAAGTGGAAAATCGTTTGATTTTTCATGACTGTAAATGGACGGAACTCTGGAGAGACCGTAAAGGCACCGAAGGGGCAAGGCAGGCAACTGCTCAAACTCTCAGGTAAAAGGACAGAGCAATGATAGAGCGCTTTTTGGCATTTATCGATGCATTCCAGAGTACGTGTTTTTAACATGTGCTCTTTCTTTTGGGGTTGAATAGATAGGAGAATGGTATGTTAAATTTGCTAAAAGAGCTGGATGCTCTGGTATGGGGCCCACCCCTTTTAATTTTATTGGTTGGTACAGGAATATATTTAACTCTTCGTTTAGGACTCTTACAGATCTTGCGTCTTCCTAAGGCATTTCAACTTATTTTTACCAAGGATAAGGGACATGGGGATGTTTCGAGCTTTGCTGCTTTGTGTACAGCCCTAGCAGCAACTGTTGGTACAGGAAATATTATCGGGGTTGCAACGGCTATAAAGGTTGGTGGACCAGGTGCTCTTTTTTGGATGTGGGTGGCTGCTTTCTTTGGAATGGCAACCAAGTATGCAGAAGGACTACTTGCTATCAAATATCGAACCAAGGATGACCATGGTGCGGTAGCAGGAGGACCGATGCATTATATCCTTCTAGGTATGGGCGAAAAATGGCGCCCTCTTGCAATCTTCTTTGCTATAGCTGGAGTATTGGTTGCACTTTTGGGAATCGGTACTTTTACCCAAGTGAATTCTATTACAGAATCCGTGCAAAATACGGCTAGTATTGATCCGACAATTACTGCACTTGTTTTATCTATTTTCGTAGGGATCGCAGTCTTTGGTGGGCTCAAGTCTATTTCTAAGGTGTCAACTACAGTTGTTCCCTTTATGGCTATTGTCTATATCTTGGGAACCTTGACAGTTATTCTCTTTAATATCGAGAAACTCCCTGCAACTCTGGCCTTGGTCTTTACATCAGCTTTTAGTCCAGTGGCTGCAGTAGGAGGCTTTGCAGGAGCCAGTATCCGAACTGCTATTCAAAATGGTGTGGCACGTGGTGTCTTCTCAAACGAGTCTGGATTGGGTTCAGCTCCCATTGCGGCTGCGGCAGCTAAGACCAACGAACCGGTGGAGCAAGGTTTGATTTCCATGACAGGAACCTTTATTGATACCTTGATTATCTGTACTTTGACTGGTCTGACAATCTTGGTGACTGGGGTTTGGAATGGTAATTTAGATGGTGTTGCTCTAACTCAGTCAGCTTTTTCTACAGTATTTTCTTTCTTTGGACCTGCTCTTCTAACAATCTTTTTAGTACTTTTTGCCTTTACTACGATTTTGGGATGGAACTATTACGGAGAGCGTTGTTTTGAATTTCTCTTTGGCGTTCGCTTTATCTGGCTTTATCGTGTGGTCTTTGTGCTTATGGTCTTGCTGGGAGGATTTATCGAGCTGGATATGGTCTGGGTCATTGCGGATATTGTTAATGCCCTCATGGCTCTACCAAACTTGATTGCACTCTTAGCCTTGTCGCCAGTTGTTATTGCTGAGACTAAGAAGTATTTTGATAAATAATGTAAGATTGATATTACCATTTATAGATAAGACTAGCATCTGTTTGTGAGATGCTAGTTTTTTCACTTCTAGAGCTAGTTTTTTATTTTATACTCAATGAAAATCAAAGAGCAAACTAGGAAACTAGCCACAGGTTGCTCAAAACACTGTTTTGAGGTTGTAGATAGAACTGACGAAGTCAGCTCAAAACACTGTTTTGAGGTTGCAGATGAAACTGATGAAGTCAGTCACATATATACGGCAAGGCGACGTTGACGCGGTTTGAAGAGATTTTCGAAGAGTATTATGTCATAAGATGAATGAAATTCAAGAGTACATCTTTTATGATATCCTTTATTTGCACTTTTATTTATTGTATAATAGTCAGCATAAATCTGTTTTTGGTCTAATATGTCTTGTTTCATCTGTGTGCGAAAGAGAAATAAACTGGAGGTATTTATGTCAAAAGATATTCAAAAATTAGTGACTTCACAGGGAATAGCGAATCTAGCAGATGTCTTTTTTAGAGTCATTGTGATTGCAAATGTGTTTGTCTTATCTGGTTCGGTCATTTCAACCTCCCTAGTACCAATTCTGATAGGTCTATCCTCCTTTTTAGCCAGTTTCTTAGTCCCGTTAGTAACAAAGAGATTAGCTTTAAATCGTGTTCTTTTCTTGACTCAATTTGGTAAGACGATTCTGTTAGCGATTTTGGTTTTTCTACTCAAGCAATCTGAAACTATTTCCCTCCCTCTTTTATATGCTATTGTCACTTTAATCTCCGTTTTGGATGGTTTTGCAGCACCTGTTTCCTATGCGATTGTTCCACGCTATGCAAGAGATTTAGCTAAAGCGAATGCAGCCATTTCTATGAGTGGAGAAAGTGTGCAACTCGTTGGTTGGGGCTTAGGAGGTTTCTTATTTGCGAGTCTGGGAATGAATCCTAGTCTGCTCATTGTGTTAGTTTTGTTTACAATTTCGACGATTTTGATGTTTGGTTTGCCACTTGTAGAAAAAGAAGAGTTATCCTCTGAAACAAGTCTTGAGACGTTAACAAAAGGTTGGCGATTGGTGGCTAAAGAATCAAGATTACGCTTTATTGTCCAAGCCAATCTTTTAGAAATTTTAGCCAATGCTATCTGGGTATCTTCAGTTTTACTTGTGTTTGTGACTGAGATTTTACATCGGTCAGAAAGCTATTGGGGATACGTCAATACATCCTATTCCTTGGGAATTATCTTGGGAGGAGCTATTATCTTCCGTCTAGCAGAGAAAGTTGTTACCTATAAATATCAAACTATGACCTTTTCTTTGTTAGCGACAGCACTAGTAACTCTGTTGATAGTGCTATTTCCAAATGCACCTATTTTTCTATTCCTATCTCTAGTAATTGGTTTTCTATCTCAAATCAAGGAAGTTCCTGAGAGTGTGTTTTTACAGGAATCGGTTGATGAGAAGGAACTTGTGAATGTTTACTCCGTTATCGAAGTTGTCTCTACATTGGCCTTTTCTGCTTCTGTTTTTCTAATGAGTTTTATCACAGAATATTTTGGTGTATTTACTGGCTTTGGCTTAGCTATCTTCTGCTTGCTGGTAGAATCTATCTTAGTTTTAAGAAACAAGCATCAGATAAATTAACAGTATGATCACACATCTGGTGTGATTTTTTTGTTTTCATAAAAATTTTTTATCAGTGCAATTTAAAATATATATTATGCAAGGTATAGATTCTGTGTTAGACTTATTGTCAACGAAAAGCTAATGAATCATCAATCAAGGCAAGGATTTGTTCAATAGGCTGATGAGATTTCGTAAGATTTTCGCAGAAACCATTCAATTACAAAACGAAAAGAGGTCCCCTTATGACAACATTTACTATCCACACAGTAGAATCAGCACCAGCAGAAGTGAAAGAAGTTCTTGAAACGGTACAAAAGGACAACAATGGTTATATCCCAAATCTTATCGGTCTTTTGGCCAATGCCCCTACAGCCCTAGAGGCTTATCGCACTGTTGGAGCTATTAACCGTCGCAATAGTCTAACACCTGTAGAACGAGAAGTGGTGCAAATCACTGCAGCTGTAACCAACGGTTGTGCCTTCTGCGTCGCTGGCCATACAGCCTTTTCTATCAAGCAAATCCAGATGAACGATGACCTACTTCAAGCCCTTCGCAATCGTACTCCAATCGAAAGCGATCCTAAGCTGGATACTCTAGCTAAGTTTACCTTGGCAGTTATCAATACCAAAGGGCGCGTAGGAGATGAAGCTCTTGGAGAATTTCTTGAAGCAGGCTATACACAAGAAAATGCCTTGGATGTTGTTCTCGGTGTCAGTCTAGCAAGTCTTTGTAACTATGCCAACAACCTAGCTAACACACCGATTAATCCAGAATTACAACCTTATGCATAAGAGGAGGGCAGAGTATGGGATTTTTTTCAGAAGAATTTTTAAGTTGGTTAGACCAGCACGCCGATGAAATTGACAAAAAATCATGTCAAGCTGGAGAAGAGCTGATTGAGAAAATTGCTGCAGAAGGTGCCTTTCGTGTAGGAGTACCAAAAGTTCTTGGAGGGCTAGGTGGAAGTGATCAAGATGTTATCGATATCCTTGCAGAACTCGCTCAACATTCCTTAACAGCCTCCTTTATCTCATGGGGGCAACGAACTTTAATAGACAATATTCTTCATACTGATAATGCTTATTTCAAAGAAGTTTACTTGGAAAAACTCTTATCAGGAGAATATGCAGGTGCTACGGCCTTATCTAATGCGGTCAAGTATCTATCTGACTTAGAGGAACTAAATGTTCGAATCCTTGAAGAAAATGGAAATTATTATCTTAAAGGACGACTTCCTTGGGTGACCAATGCTCGTAGGGATCGCTTCCTCACTATTTTTGTAGCAGGATTTGCAGATGATCCGAGTACAAGTTATGTAGTAGCTGTACCATCGGACGCAGAAAACTTTAGTCGTTCCGAAGATTTGGAATTTGTTTCTCTCCAAGGAGGAAATACAGCAGCTCTGACTTTTAACAAGGTATCTTTAAAGGAAGAGTGGATTCTATCGAGGGATGCCCATCAATTTTTAGCGCAAAATCGTCCAGCCTTTTTAGGCTACCAATTTGGCCTAGCCTTTGGTTTGGCTGAACGTTCACTCTCAGAAGTCGAAAAAGAATTGGGGAAACGAGGTGTCTTGAAGGAAGAATGGCAGCATCAGGTCGAACAGTTAGATGATATTCGACATTCTCTCTATCAAGGACTATCTGAAGAGTCCTATTTCGTTAGAAATCCGCGTGAGCTATTCCAGTTACGAATTGATATTGTTGATATTGTTGCTCAAAGTCTCTTGTTAGAACTACAAGCTGGTGGCGGTAGAGGATATTTTAGTAAATCGACATCCGGTTTCATACGTCGTTGGAATGAAGGTGCCTTTTTACCAATTGTTTCTCCTAGTGCAGTGCAATTGCGACATATTCTAGCGACAAACTAACAATAAAGAAAATAAAAACGAGGTTTATCTTTTTAAACTTCGTTTTTTATCCTTCATTTAAGCGCTTTTATGCTATACTGATAATAACATGACTATTGGAGGTTCACATGAAAAAACTCCCCTTGGCCTTTTCAGGGTGCTTATTGGGATTGGCTGGAGCAGGCAATCTCATCCTGGATATTTTTCCACTATTATCGCACGTCTTTAGTTTGTCAGGCTTGATTTTATGGTTTTATTTTTTATACAGTCATCTTAGTGATTGGCAAGAGAGCCAGCAAGAACTTAAGAAAGCTCCTCTATTATCGGGAATGGCGACCTTTCCCATGGCAGGGATGATTTTATCAACCTACTTACTGCGAATCTTACCTACGAGTATGGGTATCATAGCACAAGCTCTTTGGTGGTTTGCCTTTCTACTAGATGTAGGGTTAATCATCTACTTCACTAAAAATTATGTGCAGACTAAACCAAGAACGAACGCAACGCCAAGTTGGACAGTTCTTTATGTGGGGATAGCAGTAGCAAGCTTGACCTACCCAGTGGTGGGTATAGTCGAGATTGCCTATGGTGCTTGGATTTTTGGCTTTACCTTAACCCTTTTCCTTTATCCTCTGATTTATCAAGATTTGAAAAGTAATCCATTGCCACGGGCTTTACTGGGGCAAGAAGGAATTTATTGTGCTCCCTTTTCTCTACTGTTGGCAGCACTCGTTCGAATCGGAGGTTCAGCTCTTCATGTCTGGATTTTGCTGATCATGATCCTTGCCTCACAGACTTTCTTTTTCTTTGTCCTCAGTCGATTGCCAAGGATTTTAAAACAGGGATTTCAACCAGCTTTTTCAGCTCTAACCTTCCCAACTATCATCACAGCAACTTCATTGAAAATGGCCCAAGGCATTCTGCAGTTTCCAGTCCTTAACCTCCTCGTTTGGCTGGAAACTATCATTTGTTTAACAATCCTTGTCTATGTATTAGTAGAATATATGCGGTATTTAAGGAACTAAAAAAGCCCCTAGCACTGAGAAGTGTTAGGGGATGTTGTCGATAATAGACAGAATCATACTCTTCGAAAATCAAATTCAAACCACGTCAGCGTCGCCTTGCCGTACTCAAGTACAGCTTGCGGCTAGCTTCCTAGTTTGCTCTTTGATTTTCATTGAGTATCAATTAGTTCAGCTTTCTCCTACTGTTCTTCATGTTCGGATAAAAAATAATAAGTCATAGTACCAAAGATTGATCCTACTCCGAGTCCTACTAGTAGGAAAAATGCGATCATTTTGAGTTCTAGAAACTGCAAGAAGAAATCTGTAATCGAGTGATTTTCAAGAAGTACTTTTTTGGAAAATAGGATAAATAAGTAGAGAGTTGGGATGCTAGTTCCAACTAACCAACTTCTAAATTTGATTTGACGCTTGTTGTAAGTGATTTGTGGAATCTCGGATTGATCATCATCTTCTAAGTGGAGCCCTCTAGTAGAATACCTTGCCTTGAGACTGAGGGCAAAAATCATCAAGAAGTAGAGATAGGGCATAGCCGTTCGAACTATCTCTATAAAGCGCCCAAACAAAAGATAGAACAGGAAGAGAAAGAAGGAAGAGTAAAAGATTTGGACCATGGAACGGGCGCAAGCCTTATAGATGACCTCTTGACGGCATTCATCAAAGGGTCCTTGGATATGAAAGAAATTTCGAACTAAGCGAGTGGTTAAGTCTTCTTTTTTCATGGTAGTGACCTCTTAATAACCTTGTTTTTGATTAGCTTCTTTAAAGAGTTGATAGAGAGTATAGAAGTAGATTAGACTAAAAACGATACAGATGGTTAGAAATAATAGATATCTCCAATCCATAGAATTCGTTAACAGTTGTGGGAAAGATACGAGGATAAAGCAGAGAGATGCGTTTAAGAGGCGTATTTTTTTTGATGTGATTTTCTGAAATCTTTGTCCTTTGTTCAAGACAGGAAGGGCTATGAGGAAGATGATCAGAAAAGGACGCGTAATTTGGTCATAAACTAGGAAAACTGTCATAAAGATACTGACCAAAATATGACTGAGAATTAAAGTTTGTAGTGATTTCATAAGTTTCCTCCTAATCGTCGTCTTGATCTTCTCTAGCTTTTTGAATACGAAGAGTGATGACAATATGCACTGTTAATCCGAAAAAGAAGGCTGCAACGATGGTCGACAAGATACTTCTGGTATTCAGAAGAGAGGTAAGATAGCTTTTGCTATCATCCATTAGGATATCGAGAAGTGGCATTCCAAACAACATGGCTATTCCATAGCCAAGACCAGCTTTAAGTCCGGGATTACGTAACTGTTTCTTTTCCTTCTGGCTCAACATATCAGGATCGATAGCAGCAATACCAGTTTTTTTAGTTTGAGTAGTGACATAAAGAGCACAAACCATGGAAATTAGAAAGATAATGATTGGATATCCAAAAGCGACTACTTGGGGATATCTAAAAGCAAGGACAAAGGGAATAAGATTGCCTAGAGTCATGAGGTAAAAGAGAATCATAAAGACTTTATTCCCGATGTGGTCAGCCTCGCGTCGTTTGTGTTCATCAAGTGGCCCTGAAATGCCATAGATACGTTTGATTAGTTTTTCATCGAGGGGTTCTTTTTTCATTTTTCTTCTTCTTTTTAAAAATCGTCCTCCCAAAAGAGACTGTTGAGGTCAGTTTGGAGGCTTCGAGCGAGATTGAGACAGAGTTCCAGAGTTGGATTGTACTTGTCGTTTTCAATCATGTTTATAGTTTGCCTAGAGACACCGATATCCTTGGCGAGCTCAAGCTGGGACATGCCCAGTTCCTTGCGGAATTCTTTCACACGATTCATGCTTCCTCCTTTTTAGTTTATGTCACATATATTTGACTATAGTATATTCTTTTAAGAACATAATGTCAACTATTTTTGACATATTTTTAAAAGAATCTTGGTGATAATATTTTTATGTGAAAATCTTCTAGCTATTTTATGCTATAATGAAGAAAAGTAAAAAATATAAGAGTGGATTGAATAAACCGAAAGCTATCCACTAAAGAAAGAGCAGAAAATGAACCATAAGATTGCAATTTTATCAGACATACATGGCAACACGACGGCCTTAGCTGGAGTACTTGAGGACGCTAAAAATTTGGGAGCGACTGAATATTGGCTTTTGGGAGATATTTTTCTTCCTGGGCCGGGAGCAAATGACTTGGTGGCTCTTTTGAAAGGCCTACCCATTACAGCATCCGTTCGAGGAAACTGGGATGATTGTGTTTTAGAGGCTTTAGATGGGCAATATGGTTTAGAGGATCCTCAAGAAATTCAGCTTCTCAGGATGACCCAGTATCTGATGGAGTGTCTAAACCCAGAGCATATTGATTGGTTGAGAAAGCTACCTATGATAGCCAAGAAAGAAATCGAAGGCTTGCGATTCTCACTTTCTCATAATTTGCCTGAGAAAAACTATGGTAGGGATTTACTGGTTGAAAATAATACCGATAAATTTGACCAGCTACTTGATGAAACTACTGATGTAGCCGTCTATGGACATGTTCATAAACAGCTTTTGCGTTATGGTAGTCAAGGGCAACAAATTATCAATCCAGGTTCGATTGGTATGCCTTATTTTGACTGGGAAGGGCTGAAAAATCACCGAGCCCAGTATGCCTTGCTTGAGGTTGAAAATGGTGAATTGGTCAATATCCAATTTCGTAAGGTTGCCTATGATTATGAAGCAGAGCTAGAATCAGCCAAGGAAAAAGGACTTCCTTTTATAGAAATGTATGAAGAGTTGCGACGAGAAGACAATTACCAAGGCCATAATAGGGAATTACTTGCTAGCCTAATTGAAAAGCATGGCTATGTGGAGGATGTGAAAAATTATTTTGATTTTTTGTAAGAGTTGCTTTAATGAACAGATACTAAATAAACGATTGGACGAGCCAATCGTTTTTAATATATCTTATTGTAATTGAGACTGATCTGGTAGGTAAGAACCACCGAGATAGGTTTTGCTGAGTTTTTCAAGGGTTCCATCTTGGTAGAGTTCTTTGAGGACCTTGTCAAATTGCTCTTTAAATTCTTTTTGGTCACTTGAGAAGATGATGTAGTTGTTTGGATTGTCATTGCTTTCCAAGTCAACCACGTTCAAGTCTAAACCTCGGTCTTGGATAATCTTTTGCACAGAGATTTTATCAAAGATTAGGAAATCAAATTCACCATTGGCGAGATCAGTCAGACGTTTAGCGACATCCTCACCAGAGTATTGGATAGTTGCAGGGTTGTCGGAGTGGCTTTGATTCCAGTCGGTAACAACCTTGGCAGTAGAAGTTCCAGTATCATCCTGGGTTGTTTTACCAGCGATGTCTTGAATAGAGGTAAGAGCCTTGTCTTTTCTGCTCACGAGAACCAAAGGATTTTTAGCGATTGGGAGTGAGTAGAGGTATTTGTCTGCTCTCTCTTTGGTGTAGCTTAGGTTATTGGCAGCAGTTTGGTAACGGCCGGCATCCACTCCAGGGAAGATACTTTCCCAGGCTGTTTTTTGGAATTCAATCTTGTATTGGTCTAGTTTTTCATCGACTGCTTTTAAAACTTCAACATCATATCCAGTCAGGTTTCCATCTTTTTCAAAGTCAAAAGGTGGGATGTCTCTGGCAGTGGCTACGACAATGGTTTTAGGACTAGTAGTGGCAGTAGAAGTGCTATCTTGTTTGGCTTGTCCACAGGCTACCAACAAGGGACTAATGGCCAATAATAAGAATAATTTTTTCATAAGAGTCTCCTTTACTTAATGTTATCTAGCTTACCAGACAATCAGTCAGATATCCAATATATATTTTTATGGAAGTGATAGAGAAATATTATAATTTCCAGTTTTGTAGTAAACAACTCAAGTAAGAAAAAGATAATTTGTTTCACCAATGAAAAATCTCTGCAAGCTCTTTCAGAATGTGGTAAAATGGAAGCAATAGAAATAGAAAAGGAAATCAATTATGAAATTTCTTGAGTTAAATAAAAAACGTCATGCGACCAAGCATTTTATTGATAAACCTGTCGATCCGAAGGATGTTCGTACAGCTATCGAAATCGCAACCTTGGCACCAAGCGCTCACAACAGTCAGCCTTGGAAATTCGTCGTGGTTCGTGAGAAAAATGCTGAACTAGCAAAATTGGCTTACGGTTCAAACTTTGAGCAAGTAGCATCTGCACCTGTAACTATTGCCTTGTTTACAGATACAGACTTAGCTAAACGTGCTCGCAAGATTGCCCGTACTGGTGGTGCCAACAATTTCTCAGAAGAGCAACTGCAATACTTCTTGAAAAATCTTCCAGCTGAGTTTGCACGTTACAACGAACAACAAGTCAGTGACTACTTGGCTCTTAATGCTGGGCTTGTAGCTATGAACTTGGTCCTTGCTTTGACTGACCAAGGAATCGGATCAAACATTATCCTTGGTTTTGACAAATCAAAAGTCAATGAAGTCTTGGAAATCGAAGAACGCTTCCGTCCAGAGCTCTTGATTACAGTGGGATACACAGATGAGAAGTTGGAACCAAGCTACCGCTTACCAGTAGATGAAATTATCGAAAAAAGATAGGAAGAAAAAATGACAGTTATTGATTTTACAGCAGAAGTAGAAAAACGTAAAGAAGACCTCTTGGCTGACTTGTTTATCCTTTTGGAAATCAACTCAGAACGTGATGACAGCAAGGCAGATGCGCAGCATCCTTTTGGACCTGGTCCAGTAAAAGCCTTGGAAAAATTCCTTGAAATCGCTGACCGTGATGGCTACCCAACAAAAAATGTTGACAACTACGCAGGTCATTTTGAGTTTGGTCAAGGAGAAGAAGTTCTCGGAATTTTTGCCCACATGGACGTAGTGCCAGCAGGTAGTGGATGGGATACTGATCCTTACACTCCAACTATCAAAGATGGTCGTCTCTATGCGCGTGGTGCTTCTGACGATAAGGGACCAACTACAGCATGTTATTATGGTTTGAAAATCATCAAAGAATTGGGTCTTCCAACTTCTAAAAAAGTTCGTTTCATCGTGGGAACAGACGAAGAATCAGGTTGGGCAGACATGGACTACTACTTCGAGCATGTAGGACTTGCGAAACCAGACTTTGGTTTTTCTCCGGATGCTGAATTCCCTATCATCAATGGTGAAAAAGGAAATATCACTGAATACCTTCACTTTGCCGGTGAAAATACTGGTGCAGCTCGTCTTCACAGCTTTACAGGTGGATTGCGTGAAAACATGGTTCCAGAATCAGCAACAGCAGTCATTTCAGGTGACTTAGCAGACTTGCAAGGGAAACTAGACGCTTTCGTTGCAGAGCACAAACTCAGAGGAGAAATCCAAGAAGAGAACGGTCAGTACAAGGTGACTGTAATTGGTAAATCAGCTCACGGTGCTATGCCTGCTTCAGGTATCAATGGTGCAACTTATCTTGCCCTCTTCCTCAGCCAATTTGCTTTTGAAGGACCTGCAAAAGACTACCTCGATATTGCTGGTAAGATTCTTTTGAACGACCACGAAGGCAAGAACTTGAAAGTAGCTCATGTGGATGAAAAGATGGGTGCTCTTTCTATGAATGCGGGTGTCTTCCGCTTCGACGAATCAAGTGCTGACAATACCATTGCCCTCAACTTCCGTTATCCAAAAGGAACAAGCCCAGAGCAAATCAAGTCAGTTCTTGAAACCTTGCCAGTTGCTTCAGTTAGCCTCTCTGAACATGGTCACACTCCTCACTACGTACCAATGGAAGATCCACTCGTTCAAACCTTATTGAATGTTTATGAAAAACAAACAGGTCTTAAAGGTCACGAACAAGTTATCGGTGGTGGAACATTTGGACGTCTCTTAGAGCGTGGTGTAGCCTACGGTGCTATGTTCCCAGATTCTATCGATACCATGCACCAAGCCAATGAATTTATCGCCTTGGACGATCTTTTCCGTGCTGCAGCAATCTATGCCGAAGCTATCTATGAATTGATCAAATAATGCTATAGAAGTCTGAGATTTAATGCTTAGACTTCTTTTTGGAGGGAAAGCAGATGTCTCAAATCGAAAGAATCAAGCAAGCTATCATGGAAGATCCACAGAATGCCAGCTATACTGAGCAAGGCATCGAGCCACTCTTTGCAGCACCAAAAACAGCTCGTATCAATATCATTGGCCAGGCACCTGGTCTCAAAACCCAGGAAGCAGGACTATACTGGAAGGATAAAAGTGGTGACCGCCTGCGCGAGTGGCTAGGTGTGGATGAAGACACCTTTTACAATTCAGGTTACTTTGCAGTCATGCCCATGGATTTCTACTTTCCAGGTCATGGGAAATCGGGTGACCTACCACCTCGTCCAGGTTTTGCAGAAAAATGGCATCCAGAACTCTTGAAGGAATTACCAGATATTCAATTAACCCTCTTGATTGGTCAGTATGCCCAAGCCTACTATCTACATGAGAAAGTTAGTGGCAAGGTGACAGACCGTGTGCATCGGTTCAAGGATTATTTGCCTGATTATTTCCCTCTGGTACATCCTTCACCCCGTAATCAAATCTGGATGAAAAAAAATCCTTGGTTTGAGGCAGAAGTAGTGCCTGACTTGAAAGATAGAATACAAAAAATTCTCGGAGAAGAAAAATGAAAGAAATTACTTTTAACAATTTTTACCAGCTTTATCAGAAAGAGTCGCTTTCTGTATTGGATGTGAGAGAAGTAGAGGAATTTGAGGCTCTTCATTTAGAAGGTGTTCGTAATTTCCCTCTCAGTCAACTGGCTGATGCTTATGAACAACTAGATAAAACCCAGCCTTACTATGTGATTTGTAAGTCAGGTATCCGTTCAGCACGTGCCTGCCAATTTTTAACAGAACAAGGCTATGAGGTTGTCAATGTCCAAGGTGGCATGGATGCCTTAGAATAAGAAAAATTTCCTTCGAAACCTTTTAAAAATGAGAAAGGACTCGAAGGATTTTTTTGCATTAAAATTCGGAAAATTGAAAACATTTTAGAATTATTTCGTGACAGCCTTTTCTAGCCTTTAATCATGTTATACTAAGAAAGTATTTTATTTTTAATAAGGAGAGTTTATGGCTAAAAAAGGTGCTTTAACAGGATTACTCCTGTTTGGAATATTTTTTGGAGCAGGTAACTTGATTTTCCCTCCAACTCTAGGCGCACAGTCTGGAGAAAACTTTCTCCCTGCCATTGCAGGATTTGTATTTTCGGGTGTTGGGATTGCCGTCCTAACTTTGATTATTGGAACCCTTAATCCGAAGGGTTATATCTATGAAATTTCTAAGAAAATTTCACCATGGTTTGCGACGATTTATCTAGCAGTTTTGTACTTGTCGATTGGTCCATTCTTTGCCATCCCACGTACAGCAACAACTTCCTATGCAGTAGGGATTAGTCCCCTCTTAGCAGAGGCTGACAAAGGTCTAGGCTTGATTGTCTTTACCCTTATCTACTTCGTTGCAGCCTACTTAATCGCGCTCAATCCTTCAAAGATCTTGGATCGTATCGGTCGTATTTTGACTCCAGTTTTTGCCCTCTTGATCATCATCTTGGTAATCCTTGGAGCCTTCAAATATGGTGGAAATGCTCCACAAGCAGCCACCGAGGCTTATCAGGCTTCAGCATTTGGAGCAGGATTCCTTGAAGGCTATAATACTCTTGATGCTCTTGCATCTGTTGCCTTTAGTGTAATTGCGGTTCAAACCTTGAAACAACTTGGATTTTCTAGTAAAAAAGAGTACATCTCAACCATTTGGGTAGTCGGAATTGTCGTAGCACTTGGCTTTAGTGCTCTATACATTGGCCTAGGTTTCCTTGGAAATCACTTCCCAATGACAGAAGAAGCGATGAAGGGTGGAACTCCAGGGGTTTATATCTTGTCACAAGCGACCCAAGAAATCTTTGGTTCAACAGCTCAATTATTCCTAGCAGCCATGGTAACAGTAACCTGCTTCACAACGACTGTAGGGTTGATTGTTTCAACTGCAGAATTCTTTAACGGACGTTTCCCACAAATCAGCTATAAGGTTTATGCGACTGTCTTTACCTTGATTGGTTTTGCAATTGCCAACCTTGGTCTTGATGCAATTATTAAATATTCTATCCCTGTCCTAGTTGTCTTGTATCCAATTACCATTGTGATTGTGATGATTGTGATTGTGAACAAGTTTGTACCACTTTCAAAACCAGGCATGCAATTGACGATGGGTCTTGTTACAGCTATTGCCGTAGCTAGTGTCTTGGGAAGTTCATTTGAAGTGACCTTCCTTGCCAATATTGTGAATGCTCTACCATTTGCTAAGGCTTCATTGCCATGGTTAGTACCAGCAGTTATTGGGATTTTGCTTTCTCTTGTTCTTCCAAATAAACAAGAAAGTGAAGCTTTTGAAATGGAATAATCACTAAAATCACTTTTGTAGCTAAGTCTACAGGAGTGATTTTCTTTTTTTATCCGATGATAAATGTGTTATAATAGGTAGCAAAAGAGGTGAAGAAATGAATCAAACTATAGAATATATCAAAGAACTAACTGCTATTGCGTCACCAACAGGTTTTACGCGTGAAATTACGAATTATTTAGTTGAGACGCTTGAAAAACTAGGCTATCAACCTATTCGTACTGCTAAAGGTGGAGTGAATGTTACCATTAAAGGTAAAAATAATGAGCAACATCGCTATGTAACTGCCCATGTGGATACCCTGGGAGCTATCGTTCGCGCTGTTAAACCAGATGGTCGTCTCAAAATGGACCGTATCGGTGGTTATCCTTGGAATATGATTGAGGGTGAAAACTGTACGGTCCATGTAGCTAATACAGGGAAAACTATTTCAGGTACGATTTTGATCCACCAAACTTCTTGTCACGTTTACAAAGATGCGGGAACAGCGGAACGTACACAGGACAATATGGAAGTTCGTTTGGATGAAAAAGTGACCAATGAAAAAGAAACACGCGCACTCGGTATCGAGGTTGGTGATTTTATCAGCTTTGACCCACGAACTGTCGTGACTGAGACAGGCTTTATCAAGTCTCGTCATTTGGATGACAAGGTCAGCGCAGCTATTCTCCTTAATCTCCTCAAAGTCTACAAAGAAGAAGGAATTGAACTTCCTGTCACTACGCATTTTGCCTTTTCAGTCTTTGAAGAAGTGGGGCATGGTGCTAACTCAAGCATCCCTAGTCAAGTTGTCGAATATCTAGCTGTGGATATGGGAGCAATGGGAGATGATCAGCAGACAGACGAGTACACAGTCTCTATCTGTGTCAAGGATGCTTCAGGTCCTTATCACTATGAATTCCGTCAACACTTGGTTGCCCTTGCAAAAGAGCAAGACATTCCATTCAAACTAGATATCTATCCATTTTATGGTTCTGATGCTTCTGCAGCGATGTCAGCTGGAGCAGAGGTTAAGCACGCTCTTCTAGGAGCAGGTATTGAGTCAAGTCACTCATACGAGCGTACTCATACTGATTCTGTAGTGGCTACTGAGCGTATGGTGGATGCTTATCTCAAGAGTGGGTTGGTGGACTGAAGAGTCGATAAAGTACTATGTATGAAATACTGAAACAAATAGCAACGCCTGCTATAATAACAGGATTGATTTCGAGTTTGTATGCTTATTTTCAAAAGAAAAAAGAGGACTATCGTAAGTATGTGTATGAAAATAAACAAGAAAACTTTAAAGAACTAGTTGTTTATGCTGATGAACTGGTCGATAAAGGAATTACTAATCCAGATTTAGAAAAACTACTTTTTAAAATTTCTCAAAAAATTAATCCGTATGGACGAAAAATAAAAACTTTTGGAAAATATCAGTGGATAGAAGATGATGGATATGTGTGGTATCAAATAGAAATTATAGAGAAAAAACTTGCTTCTCAAATACTTCAAATAGAAGATTTAAAAGAACTAGCTCATCGGATACAAATTTCTAAGCGATTACTAGATATTAAAGTAGAAAATAATATTCCGCTCATAAATTCAGCTAAAATATGGTTTAATTTATTTCAGTATGCGATGTTATTACTTCAGCTATTTTTCATATACTCTGGGTATAAGAGTTTTATCGAACAACCCACTGGATTCTCTTTGTTATTAGCTTATTGGTTGATTGTTATTGTAACCTTAATTTTTTTACTCCCAGAATTGAGTATTAATGAAAGCGATGATAGAAAATCTGAAATACGCATTACAGTACTCCTTTTCGTTATTGCCGCAGTTGATGCTGGAATAGCGTATTATTTGTATAATAATTCTTTTATTGCTCTGCTTGTTGGAATGGTTTCATTTTGTCTAAGTCTTGGTGAAGTAATTTCAAAAGCTATTATTTTCGGGGAAAGTGAAATTGGTAAAGTATCTACAATTTATATCGAAGAATATAGAAAACTACAGGGACCTAAGTTAAGTGAGAGACGCTTAAGAAATTATTTTAAAGTTATTCCATTTTTAAATAAGATTAAGATTTTATTTCATAAAGATAAGAGGGAGGGGAATGATGACCTATAAACACCGACTCTTTGACCTTAATCACACCCTTTTAGAGTTGAAAGGAGAAACTTATGTGCCTCATTTGTCAACGAATTGAACTCATCAAGTCTGGTAATAATCCCTACTTTGTCAAGGAATTAGAAACAGGCTATGTTGTGATTGGTGACCACCAGTACTTTGAAGGTTACACTCTGTTTTTAGCAAAGGAACATGTCACAGAACTACATCATCTAGATCCAAGTGTTAAACTTCGTTTTTTAGAGGAAATGAGTATGGTTCAGGAAGCTGTCTCTAAAGCCTTCTCTGCTGAAAAGATGAATGTAGAGTTGCTTGGAAATGAGGATGCCCATGCCCACTGGCATATTTTTCCGAGACGTGAGGGTGATATGAAGGGGCACGGTCTTAATGGTCGTGGTCCAGTCTGGTGGGTTCCTTGGGAAGAAATGGCAGCAGAAGATTGCCAAGTGCAACCGAAACAATTAGAAAACTTAATCCAAACTTTATCCGTTGAATTGGATAAAGTTATCATATGAAAGGATAAATCATGAAAAAAAGATACCTTATCTTGTCTGGACTACTAGCCCTAACATTGGCGGCTTGTTCGCAAGAAAAACCAGCAACTTCTGACGCAAAAGCTTCTTCAGAGCAAAAGACTGTACAAGAAGGAACCGCGGGAAGTAAATCTCAGGAAGCTAGTCAAAAGAAAGCGGAAGTGGTCAATAAGGGAGATTACTATAGCATTCAAGGCAAGTACGATGAAATTGTTATCGCTAATAAACACTATCCCTTATCTAAAGATTATAATCCAGGAGAAAATCCTACCGCTAAGGCAGAACTGTTGAAACTTATTGCAGCTATGCAGCAAGCAGGTTTCCCAATCAGCGACCACTATAGTGGATTTAGAAGTTATGAGACTCAGGTTAAATTGTATCAAGATTATGTCAATCAAGACGGAAAGGCAGAGGCTGACCGCTATTCTGCACGACCTGGATATAGTGAACACCAAACTGGTCTTGCTTTCGACCTTATCGGCACAGATGGAGACTTAGTGACAGAAGAAAAAGCAGCTCAATGGCTCTTGGATCATGCTGCTGACTATGGCTTTGTAGTTCGTTATCTTAAAGGTAAGGAAAAAGAAACAGGATATATGGCTGAAGAATGGCACCTTCGCTATGTTGGCAAAGAAGCCAAAGAAATTGCAGCAAGTGGCCTCAGTTTGGAAGAGTATTACGGTTTTGAAGGTGGAGACTATGTTGATTAGTCGCAAAACATCTTGCAAGATTACTTAAAATTTGATAAAATGAATAATAATTAAATAGGAATCTGCAAGACTAGTATCTCAGGGGAAGTATATCAGGGAGGAGAGCCGTGACTGAAAGCTCTCTATATGAAAGCTGGGTGAATTCACTTGCCTATGGATTCAGAAATAAAGGTCTGACTTGTCAGATAAAAACGGATGGTACCGCGTGTCAACGCTCCGAATGGAGTTTTTGGCATGTGGTTTTCTTTTTATCTACGAGAGACTGATGGAGGAATTATGTCAACTATTGAAGAACAATTAAAAGCGCTTCGTGAAGAAACGCTAGCTAGCTTGAAGCAGATTACTGCTGAAAATGAAAAAGAGATGCAAGAATTGCGTGTTTCTGTCCTTGGTAAAAAAGGGTCGCTTACTGAAATCCTCAAAGGGATGAAGGACGTATCAGCAGAAATGCGTCCTGTTATCGGAAAACACGTCAATGAGGCTCGTGATGTCCTAACAGCTGCCTTTGAAGAAACAGCTAAGCTCTTGGAAGAAAAGAAAGTGGAAGCTCAATTAGCAAGTGAAAGCATCGATGTGACACTTCCAGGTCGTCCAGTTGCGACTGGTCACCGTCACGTTCTTACACAAACTAGTGAAGAAATCGAAGATATCTTCATTGGTATGGGTTACCAAGTTGTGGATGGATTTGAAGTGGAGCAAGACTACTACAACTTTGAACGTATGAATCTTCCAAAAGACCACCCAGCCCGTGATATGCAGGACACTTTCTACATCACAGAAGAAATCTTGCTCCGTACCCACACATCTCCAGTTCAGGCGCGTGCAATGGATGCTCATGATTTCTCTAAAGGTCCTTTGAAAATGATCTCACCAGGACGTGTGTTTCGTCGTGATACGGACGATGCGACCCACAGTCACCAATTCCACCAAATCGAAGGTTTGGTTGTTGGGAAAAACATCTCTATGGCTGACCTTCAAGGAACCCTCCAGTTGATTGTACAAAAAATGTTTGGTGAAGAGCGCCAAATCCGTTTGCGTCCATCTTACTTCCCGTTCACAGAGCCTTCTGTTGAGGTTGATGTTTCATGCTTTAAGTGTGGAGGAGGCGGCTGTAACGTATGTAAGAAAACTGGTTGGATCGAGATTATGGGTGCCGGTATGGTTCACCCACGTGTCCTTGAGATGAGTGGTATCGATGCAACTGTCTACTCTGGCTTTGCCTTTGGTCTTGGACAAGAACGTGTAGCTATGCTTCGTTACGGAATCAACGATATCCGTGGATTCTACCAAGGAGATGTCCGCTTCTCAGAACAGTTTAAATAAGCTTGAAACCTGAAACACAATCCTATACAGTTTTAGTCATTTCCTCTCGGTGAGAAATGGCAAGAGCTTACTCGAAGAAAAAGAAAGGAATTGAAAAGGTCTCGATTGATGAGATCTTACGATCAGAATTATGTTAGTATCATACAAATGGTTAAAAGAATTGGTGGACATTGATGTGCCATCACAAGAGTTGGCTGAGAAAATGTCAACTACAGGGATTGAGGTAGAAGGTGTCGACTCACCTGCTGCTGGTCTCTCAAAAATTGTCGTCGGTGAGGTCTTGTCTTGCGAAGATGTGCCAGAAACTCACCTCCATGTTTGTCAGGTTAACGTTGGCGAAGAAGAAGCCCGTCAAATCGTTTGTGGTGCACCGAATGTGCGTGCAGGCATCAAGGTCATGGTGGCTCTTCCGGGAGCTCGTATCGCTGACAATTACAAAATCAAAAAAGGGAAAATCCGTGGTTTAGAATCTCTCGGAATGATCTGCTCACTTGGTGAATTGGGGATTTCTGACTCAGTTGTACCAAAGGAATTCGCAGATGGCATCCAAATCTTGCCTCAAGATGCCGTTCCAGGTGAGGAAGTATTCTCTTACCTAGACTTGGATGATGAAATCATCGAACTTTCTATCACGCCAAACCGTGCAGATGCTCTTTCTATGCGTGGGGTAGCGCACGAAGTAGCCGCTATCTATGACAAGGCAGTCAACTTTAAAGAATTTACCTTAACAGAAACAGACCAAGCTGCAGCCGATGCTCTTTCTGTCAGCATTGAGACAGACAAGGCGCCTTACTATGCTGCTCGTATCTTGGATAATGTGACCATCGCACCAAGTCCACAATGGTTGCAAAACCTTCTCATGAACGAAGGTATCCGTCCAATCAATAATGTGGTCGACGTGACCAACTATATCTTGCTTTACTTTGGTCAGCCGATGCATGCCTTTGACTTCGATACCTTTGAAGGAAGCGAGATCCGTGTGCGTGAAGCGCGTGAAGGTGAAAAATTGGTAACCTTGGACGGTGAAGAGCGTGACTTGGAAACAAATGACTTAGTGATCACTGTTGCTGATAAACCAGTAGCTCTTGCAGGTGTTATGGGTGGACAAGCTACAGAAATCTCTGAAAAGTCTACTCGTGTAGTTCTTGAAGCTGCTATCTTCAATGGCAAATCTATCCGTAAGACAAGTGGTCGTCTCAACCTTCGCTCAGAATCATCTTCACGCTTTGAAAAAGGTATCAATGTGGCAACCGTTAATGAAGCCCTTGATGCAGCAGCAAGCATGATTGCAGAGCTTGCAGGAGCAACAGTACGTAAGGGCATTGTTTCAGCAGGTGAGCTTGACACTTCTGATGTGGAAGTTTCTTCAACACTTGCAGACGTCAACCGTGTCCTTGGTACAGAACTTTCTTACGCAGATGTAGAAGACGTCTTCCGTCGTCTTGGCTTTGGCCTTTCTGGAAATGCAGATAGCTTCACAGTAAGCGTACCACGTCGTCGTTGGGACATCACTATCGAAGCGGATCTTTTTGAAGAAATCGCTCGTATCTATGGTTATGACCGCTTGCCAACCAGTCTTCCAAAAGACGATGGGACAGCAGGTGAATTGACTGCGACACAAAAACTTCGTCGTCAAGTACGTACCATTGCAGAAGGAGCGGGTCTGACAGAAATCATCACCTACGCTCTAACAACTCCTGAAAAAGCAGTTGAGTTTACGATTCAACCAAGTCATTTGACAGAATTGATGTGGCCAATGACAGTGGACCGTTCAGTCCTCCGTCAAAATATGGTTTCAGGTATTTTAGATACAGTTGCCTACAACGTAGCTCGTAAGAACAAAAACCTGGCTCTTTACGAGATTGGAAAAGTTTTTGAACAAACAGGAAATCCAAAAGAAGAATTGCCAAATGAAATCAATAGCTTTGCCTTTGCTTTGACTGGCTTAGTTGCTGAAAAAGACTTCCAAACTGCGGCAGTTCCTGTTGACTTCTTCTATGCTAAGGGAATTTTGGAAGCTCTCTTTGCTCGCTTGGGGCTTGAAGTGACTTATACAGCAACCTCTGAAATTGCTAGTCTTCACCCAGGACGTACAGCCTTGATCTCACTCGGTGACCAAGTCCTTGGTTTCCTCGGTCAAGTACATCCTGTTACAGCCAAGGCTTACGATATTCCAGAAACTTATGTAGCAGAGCTCAACCTTTCAGCTATTGAGACAGCTCTTCAACCAGCCACTCCATTTGTGGAAATCACCAAATTCCCAGCGGTGAGCCGTGATATCGCCCTTCTCCTCAAGGCAGAAGTCACACACCAAGAAGTTGTAGACGCTATCCAAGCTGCAGGCGTGAAACGTTTGACAGATATCAAACTCTTTGATGTCTTCTCAGGCGAAAAACTAGGACTTGGTATGAAGTCAATGGCTTATAGCTTGACCTTCCAAAATCCAGAAGATAGCTTGACCGACGAAGAAGTCGCACGCTACATGGAAAAAATCCAAGCATCACTCGAAGAAAAAGTGAATGCAGAAGTGCGTTAAAAACCTTCTATCCATCCCTTGGGATGGATTTTTTAGTAGAAAAAATCATCAAGCTTTAGCCTGATGATTGAATCAAATTGACGGGGGAACAACTCCTTTTTAATACTGTTACAAAGATGATCAGCCATCCATATTTTTTGTCATCCAATCAGCTATGAAGTGATAGGTATCGTTTCGATTATTCTCGTTTAGAATTTCGTGACGAGCCTCTTCAACTAATCGGAGGCTTACTTTCGAATGTGAAGCCTTTAGGAGTTTTACAAATCTTTCGATACCTTTACCATTTTCGCCCAGAGGATCTTCTTGTCCCGAAATCACGAGAATTGGGAGTTGGGTTGGAATCTCATTGATCACTTGTTTACTCGCTACTTGGTTAGAAAAGTAAAAAATGGATCTGTACATAGGAATAGTAGGTATGAATTGACAGAATGGATCCTTCAGATAAGCTTGGTTGGATTCTTCATTTTTTGAGAGCCAATCGACAGATGTTTTAGGATTTTTAATAGTTCGATTAAAGCTATCAGTTGATAGATAAGTCAAGAGTTTACTACGGTGTTTATTCCCTTTTATAAGTCGGATGCATTCTGTTAGTATGAGTGCGAATCGAGTCAGAAATTGAGGCTGTTGACCAGTCGCCATGATAATCAAGGCATTGATAGGTGGTTTTCGTTTGGCTACATAATAGCGACACATAAGAGAACCCATAGAATGCCCTAGAAGGATGATTGGAAGTTCTGGATAGCTTTCTTGAATAAAAGAGGTCACTCTTTCAATATCATCGATGAGTTCCTCGGGAGATTCAGGAAAGACTCCGAGTTGACTTGGATTTTGAGCAGTATAGCCGTGACCGAGATGATTATGGCCGATAACAGTAAAGCCTTCGTTATTCATGGCTAGAGCAAATTCTTCATATCGTTCCACGTATTCTACCATGCCATGTACAAGCTGAAGAACGGCTTTTGGCTGTTCAGCTTCCCAAATGATTAAGTTATTGTTGTTTGGTTCGAGTTTAAGTCTTTTTTTCATATCAGATTCCTTGCTATGATAATCTATAGTCTATCAAAAATATACCATAAAATAGCACGATAAGCTAGGCAGAATGATGAAGATTGCTAGTAACAATTCAGGACTGAAAATGAACATTTGAGGACATAGCCAACGGATTTATCAAGAAATGAGTATAATAAATTTATCACTTAAAATCTGGAGGACTAAAATTCTTGGTGATGAGCCAATAAAGTCCTTATCCAGTAAATATCCTTCTTGAAATCAAGATTTAAAAATGTACATAAATCATTGTAAATGCTATCAAAAAGGAGTATAATGAGTGCAATAAATTTCGGAGGTGGATGATGCTCGAAGTAAGAAATCTAGAGAAAAGTTTTGGGCCTAAGCAAGTTTTGTTTGGTGTTGCCTTTCAAGCACGACCAGGGCGTATTTTGGGACTAGTCGGGAAAAATGGAGCTGGGAAAACAACTATTTTTCACAGCATTTTGAAATTTTTAGACTATCAAGGGGAGATTGAGCTTGATGGTCAAGACATTCGTCAGGAGACCTATGCTCGCATTGGTTATCTCCCTGAAGAACGCAGTCTTATGCCTAAATTGACAGTCCTTGAACAAGTTCGTTACTTGGCTACCCTAAAAGGCATGGACACCAAGGAAATCAAAGAAAAACTCCCTCAATGGATGGAAAAACTGGAAGTCAAGGGGAAACTGACGGATAAGATCAAAAGTCTCTCAAAAGGAAATCAACAGAAGATTCAGTTGATTATCACTTTGATTCATGAACCAGACTTGATTATCCTAGATGAGCCTTTTAGTGGCTTGGATCCAGTTAATACCGAACTTCTTAAGCGGGTTATCTTGAAAGAAAAAGAACGTGGCGCGACCATTATCTTTTCTGACCATGTCATGACCAATGTCGAAGAACTTTGTGATGATATCCTCATGATTCGTGATGGGCGTGTGGTCTTGCATGGACCGGTTCAAGAGGTCCGCAATCAATACGGCAAAACACGACTTTTTGTTTCAAGTGAACGAAGCAAGGAAGAACTGGAGAGTCTTCCTCATGTCAAACAGGTTAGCTTGACTAAGCAAGGTAGCTGGAAGTTGATCTTGGATGATGAAAGTGCAGGTAGAGAGCTCTTCCCAATATTGACTCAAGGTCAATATATCGCGACTTTTGATCAACAAGCTCCAACAATCGATGAAATCTTTAAATTAGAATCAGGGGTGGAAGTATGAGAAATATGTGGGTTGTAATCAAAGAAACCTATCTAAGACATGTCAAGTCTTGGAGTTTCTTCTTTATGGTGATTTCGCCTTTCCTCTTTTTAGGTCTATCTGGAGGAATTGGTGTTCTCCAAGGTTCTTCCTTAGCTCAAAATAGTAAGGTAGCAGTAGTTAGTTCTGTTCCTCTTGTTACAGAAGAACTTAAATCGACCAATGGTCTTAACTTTGACTATAAGGATGAAGCAAGTGCTCAAGCCGCTATCAAGGATGAAAAAATAAAAGGCTATCTAACCATTGACCAGGAGAACAGTGTCCTCAAGGCAGTCTATCATGGTGAAACTTCACTAGAGAGTGGCATTAAGTTAGCAGTGACTGCTAAGTTGAATGAACTCCAATCCCAACTCAACCGTTCAGAAGCAAATTTGTCTCAGGAACAGGAAAAACGCTTGGCTCAAACGGTTCAATTTAAAGAACAGATTGATGAAGCCAAGGAAAATAAAAAGATGGTCCAAACCTTTGCGGCTGCAGGACTAGGTTTCTTCCTCTATATGATTTTGATTACTTATGCTAGTGTCACTGCTCAAGAGGTAGCTAGTGAAAAAGGAACCAAAATCATGGAAGTGGTCTTCTCAAGCATTCGTGCTAGCCATTATTTCTACGCCCGCATGATTGCCTTACTTCTTGTTATTTTGACTCATATTGGTATTTATGTTGTAGGTGGTCTTGGAGCTATTTTCTTCTTTAAGGATATGCCTATCTTGGCAAATTCAGGTATTCTAAATCACTTGGGAGAAGCATTTTCTCTAAATACCTTGTTGTTTGTCTTGGTTAGTCTCTTTATGTATGTGGTCTTGGCTGCCTTCTTAGGTTCTATGGTTTCTCGACCTGAAGACTCTGGTAAGGCCTTATCGCCTTTGATGCTTTTGATTATGGTAGGTTTCATTGGGGTAACAGTATTAGGAACTTCTGGTGATAATTTAATCTTGAAAATCGGTTCTTACATTCCATTCGTCTCAACCTTCTTTATGCCTTTCAGAGCTATCAATGGTTATGCAAATGGACTAGAAGCTTGGATTTCGCTTGCTATAACGGTTATTTTTGCAGTTACTGCAACAGCTTTTATTGGACGTATGTATGCTAGTTTGGTTCTTCAAACGGATGATTTAGGAATTTGGAAAACCTTTAAACGAGCTTTAAGTTATAAATAAAGTATCGGACCTGTGAGTGTATCTCCCAGGTCTTTTATACTCTTCGAAAATCTCTTCAAACCACGTCAGCTTCCATCTGCAACCTCAAAACAGTATTTTGAGCAGCCTGTGGCTAGCTTCCTAGTTTGCTCTTTGATTTTCATTGAGTATTAATTAGCTGAAATATTTCACATTTATTTCTCCTAAACCTTTGACTATTAGGCAAAATTATCGTACAATAAAGAGTACATGATAAAATGAGATCAGAGTTTATCCACTCTGGCGTTAGTAGTAAAAAATGAGGAGAAACGCTTTGGAATTAGAAGTATTTGCTGGGCAAGAAAAAAGTGAACTATCTATGATTGAGGTGGCTCGTGCCATCTTGGAACTCCGTGGTCGTGATCACGAAATGCATTTTAGTGATTTGGTTAATGAAATCCAAAACTATCTCGGTACCTCTAATAGCGATATTCGTGAAGCTTTGCCTTTGTTCTACACAGAGTTGAACTTTGATGGTAGCTTTATCTCCCTTGGAGATAACAAATGGGGTCTTCGTTCATGGTATGGAGTTGATGAAATCGATGAGGAAATCATTGCTCTTGAAGAAAGTGATGATGAAGAAGTAGCACCTAAGGCTAAGAAAAAACGTGTCAATGCCTTTATGGATGGTGATGCAGATGCTATTGATTACAGTGCAGATGATCCAGAAGATGAGGATGCATACGAAGAAGATCCAGCTCTTTCTTATGATGATGAAAATCCAGATGATGAGAAGAATGAAGTGGAAGCCTACGATGCTGAAATCAATGAAATCGCCCCAGATGATCTAGATGAAGAAGTCGATCTTAATGAAGAAGACGACGAAGACTCTGAAGAAGAGGAAGAATAAAAATAAAAAGGAGTTGGAGCTGGAATCGGTCTATCAAGTCTCGATTTCCTAGATCCAGCCTCTTTTTAGTTTGAATGAGTTATGCAAAATAGAATGCCAAGTCAACGATTTGTTCTATTTGACAAATGCTTCATTTTGAGGTAATATATTGTTCGGGCACCTCTTTTAGAGGTCGGAGCTCCCTAGTTCTTAGGGAGCTATTTTTGTTTTTTCCAGGAAGCTTTTCTTCTTGGGGTGTAGTTATTGATGAAGGTCTTGTTTTCTCAATCCCCTGTTAGTAAACAAGACCTTGAGCATTTTAGAAAGAGGAATCTATGTCTACGAAATATATTTTTGTCACTGGTGGTGTGGTATCGTCTATTGGGAAAGGGATCGTTGCAGCGAGCCTTGGGCGTCTTTTGAAAAACCGTGGTTTGAAGGTGACCATTCAAAAATTTGACCCTTATATCAATATTGACCCAGGAACCATGAGCCCTTACCAGCACGGAGAAGTATTTGTAACAGATGATGGGGCTGAGACAGATTTGGACCTAGGCCACTATGAGCGTTTCATCGATATCAACCTCAACAAATACTCAAACGTGACAACTGGTAAAATCTACAGCGAAGTTCTTCGTAAGGAACGCCGTGGAGAGTACCTTGGAGCAACTGTCCAAGTTATTCCTCATATTACAGATGCCTTGAAAGAAAAAATCAAGCGTGCTGCTCTTACGACTGACTCTGATGTTATTATTACAGAGGTTGGTGGAACAGTCGGCGATATCGAGTCCCTTCCATTCTTAGAAGCTCTTCGTCAGATGAAGGCAGATGTGGGTGCAGATAATGTCATGTATATCCACACAACCTTGCTTCCTTACCTCAAGGCAGCTGGTGAAATGAAGACCAAACCAACTCAACACTCTGTCAAAGAATTGCGTGGTTTGGGTATTCAACCAAATATGTTGGTCATCCGTACAGAAAAACCAGCTGGACAAGGGATTAAAAATAAACTAGCCCAGTTCTGTGATGTGGCACCAGAAGCTGTCATCGAGTCCTTGGATGTGGATCATCTTTACCAAATCCCACTTAACCTACAAGCACAAGGTATGGATCAAATCGTCTGTGACCATTTGAAAATAGATGCACCTGCAGCAGATATGGCAGAGTGGTCAGCTATGGTTGACAAGGTTATGAACCTCAAAAAACAAGTCAAGATTGCCCTTGTTGGTAAGTATGTTGAGTTGCAAGATGCCTACATCTCCGTTGTTGAAGCCTTAAAACACTCTGGTTATGCCAATGATGCAGAAGTCAAGATTGATTGGGTCAATGCTAACGATGTGACAGCTGACAATGTGGCAGAACTTCTATCTGACGCTGACGGAATCATCGTTCCAGGTGGTTTTGGCCAACGTGGAACAGAAGGTAAGATTGAAGCGATTCGCTATGCGCGTGAAAATGATGTACCAATGCTGGGAGTCTGCTTGGGTATGCAGTTGACCTGTATCGAATTTGCCCGTAATGTCTTAGGTCTTGAAGGAGCTAATTCAGCAGAGCTAAATCCTGATACCAAATACCCTATCATCGATATCATGCGTGATCAGATTGATGTTGAGGACATGGGTGGTACCCTTCGTTTGGGACTTTATCCTTCTAAGTTAAAACGTGGTTCGAAGGCAGCGGCAGCTTATCATAACAAAGAGGTGGTGCAACGTCGTCACCGTCACCGTTATGAATTTAACAATGCCTTCCGTGAACAGTTTGAAGGAGCAGGTTTTGTCTTTTCAGGTGTTTCACCAGACAACCGCTTGGTCGAAATTGTGGAAATTCCAGAAAACAAATTCTTTGTGGCTTGTCAGTACCACCCAGAGCTTTCAAGTCGTCCAAATCGCCCAGAAGAACTCTACACTGCTTTTGTAACAGCAGCGGTTGAGAACAGCAATTAGCAAAATCAGAACCTTTGAGAACAATCTCAGAGGTTTTTTGCTTGCAAATTTAGGATATGAGTTGCAAAATAAAAACATAGTGATATAATTAACATAAAAAACAGGAGGAAATCCTATGAAAAAAATTACACTATTTGGTTTGTCTCTAGCAAGTCTAGCTTTACTAGCTTTCCCTCATTCAGGAAAGGCCTTCGAATTGGAAGAAGAATGGGTTGTCAAGGGTGGTATTAAGTATCAAGATGGCAAAATTCTCCGATTTGACAATGGACATGAAGTAGATATCAAAGTATTGGATTTGCCAAAAACTGAGAAAATCGAGTGGACGGTCAGTCTCAATGGTCAAGATCAAACTGTCAATTTCCTAGGTCAAGAAAAGGACAAGTCTATGATGGGTGTAGAGGGGCGTTACCTGAATTTCTATGTACCTTATGGCTATAGAGGGGATATCAAGGTCGAGGCCAAGAGCGGAAATGAAGTAAAGACCTGGTCCACTAAAGTAGTAGATGATGTATATAATGACGGTGGAAAGAGTGGTTACTTCCGTATTGACGAATCAAATGATCAACACACCTACCTTGATGCAAAATGGGACTATCAAACCAAGACCTACACTGCTACCTTACCAGAAACTGTCAATGGTCAAAAAGTCTTTGCTTGGGCAGACGACTATGAAGAATTGAAACTTCAAAAACCAGGAGTTATCAGTCATTCCTACAGGGGGGCAGGAGCCTTCAAAATACTTTATCCGATTGTAAAAGCAGAAAGCTGGCTAAAAAAGGATTACAGTGAAAAGTGGTACTATCAAAAACAAGGACAATTAGTTCAAAATGCTTGGGTTAAGGACAAGGGAACTTGGTACTTTATGAATGATAAAGGGATCATGTTCAATCAAACTTGGCTCTATCAAGGTGGCAACTGGTATGCCTTTAAATCATCAGGAGCTATGATTGCTAGCGATTGGCTATATGATAATAGCTCTTGGTATTACCTAAGCAATTCAGGTGCTATGGTAACAGGCTGGCTTAAAGATGGTGGTACTTGGTATTACCTAAACAACTCAGGTTCCATGGCAACAGGCTGGGTGAAAGATAGCGGCTCTTGGTACTACCTAAAAGACTCAGGTGCTATGGCGACTGGTTGGGTCAAAGATGGCGGTCAGTGGTACTATCTTGATTCATCAGGTAAGATGCTTCACAATACCTACACACCAGATGGCTACTATGTAGATGGCAGTGGCGCTTGGAAATAAATTTTAAAAAGAGAAAATCTACTGAGAAG